>JAKMGK010000069.1 GCA_022424955.1 Flavobacteriaceae bacterium | reverse complement strand
ATTTTAGGATTGGCTCCAGCACTTGATGCAACCATCGCTCCCATGGCACAGGCGTTTTCTAATGCTACCTCGGGGTGTTTTCCAGTAAGTAGTCCTTCTAATAGAGTAGCTAAGAAAGAATCTCCTGCTCCCACGGTATCTGCTACTTTTACAGCAAACCCTTTTTGATCATACAGTTGGTTATTTAACAAAAGAAGGGCACCATCCCCACCTCTTGTGACACAAATTTGTTTTGTATTGGTCTGTTTTGCTATAAAGTTGAGTCGTTGTTCAAGTGTTTTTTCATCACAACCCATGGCAGTCGAAATTTCTACTAATTCTTCGTCATTGAATTTGATGAAATCTGCAATTTGCATTAGTTCTTCTAATAAACTTTGGGTGTAATGTGGAGCTCTTAAGTTAACATCAAATACCTTAAATCTAGCCTTTTTTAGTAAAGCCATAAGAGATTCTTTTGAAATACTATCCCGTGTTACCAAACTTCCAAAAAGGAATAAATCAGCCTGAGAGACTTCTTCTTCAAGAGTAGGTTGTAAAGTGATTTTATCCCAGCCAGCTGGATAAGCAATTTCATAGGATGCCGATCCAGTTTGATCTAGGCTTACATTTACTTTTCCCGTTTCAAATTGAGGGTCTTGTTGAATGTGTTTTGTTATTAATCCCTGTTCCTTGATAAATTCGATTAGTCGTTTCCCTAATGTATCTTGACCTACTTTACTTACTATGACTGAAGAAATACCTAGCGCTTTTAGCCGTAAGGCGACATTTAGAGGGGCTCCCCCTATTTTTTCTCCCTCGGGGAAAATATCCCAAAGCACTTCACCAAAACAAATCACTTTTTTTGACATGACTATAGAGCTTATTCTATTTTGGTTATTTGATTAAATGGAGCATTGGGAAAGAAAATTTCTGTCATTACAGTTCGTCCGTCATCCCAAAATAATTCAATGGAGGTTTTGTCTAGGATCATGCTTCCTTGAATGTTTTTTTCCTCTGTAAACCTAGGTGCATAAGAAAGCTGAGGGGCAAATTTTTCTGAAAAGTCATTTTTTCCTGCTACAGTACGGTCAATATAGAAGTTTTGCTTTACTGGATCAAAACCAAATTCAAGTTTTTCTCCTAGTTTATTTGACAATATATAGCCTACCTTTTTCATTGAGTCTACTGCCAATTCCAGTTTCATGTTTCCTAAAAGCGTTTCACTATCAAGTGTTAAGGAATCAAGCGTTTGCTTCGCTTCTTCCACAGGAATATTAGTAAGGCGATAGCCTTGTGTTGTTTTGATCAATCCAATTTCCCTTGCAATGGTCATGGCAGAGCGCCAAGCATGTGTAGGGACTTCCTGGGCATAATCCCAGTTGGACATCCAGCCAATAAACAATCTATTACCATTGTCACGCTGTATATTCTGCCAGGTGACTCCTGCATAATTGTCTCGACCAAAGTCCACCCAAAAATCATTTCGATTTTCTAAGTCTTTAGCAAAGTCCTGGTCTAGAACAAAATTTGTACCATCAAAATCTCCTACAAAATACTGGGTTGCACTTCCCCCGTTAGGACCACCGGGATTAATACTCACAAAAAGGACCCATTTGATTTCATCACTTCCAGCGACTTTTAGCGGGAATAAATCTGGACATTCCCAAACCCCTCCATAGTGTCCTTTATCAAAACCAAAATTAGATAAGTAAGACCAATCTTTTAAATTAGGCGAAGCATAAAAACGCACATTGTCGTGTGCCGCTAGGGCCATAATCCATTGATTGCTGTTGTCGTCCCAAATGACTTTTGGATCTCTAAAATCTCTAATTTCTGGATTTTCAATTACAGGGTTACCGGCATATTTTGTCCAGGTCATCCCTTCATCTAAAGAATAGGCAATACTTTGCGTCTCTACATCGACTTGTGCTGCTTTTTCTTTCTCCATATTATGATGGGTAAAGATAGCTACTGTGGGTGTTTTCCCGTTTTGTCCAAAGCCTGAAGTATTATTGTGATCTACTACGGCACTTCCAGAAAAAATATAACCCATTTCATCGGGGTAGAGTGCGATGGGGTATTCTTCCCAATTGACCATGTCCTTACTTGAAGCATGTCCCCAGTGCATGGGTCCCCAAACATTATCGTCTGGGTAATATTGGAAATATAAATGATAGGTACCCTTGTAATAAAACATCCCATTGGGATCATTCATCCAACTTTTTTTAGGGGTAAAGTGAAAGGCTGGACGGTATAATTTTTCTTCGCTCATTTGCGGTTTTTTTTCTGGGTTTTCTTGGCAGGCAATCACAAGAATAATTAAGCTAAAAAGGAAAAACTTTTTCATTTTTCTTTAATGAGTTTTTGTGATAAAGATTCTAGGGATACTCCCTTTGTTTCGGGCATCCAAAAATAAACAAATAAGAGTTGTAATACCATCATAAAAGCAAAAATGGCAAAAACAACACCTGCGCCTATACTGGCAAATAATATGGGGACCAAAGAGGGGATTATGGCAGCAAGTACCCAGTGAGTTGAGGTGCCAAAAGACTGTCCCGCACTGCGTAAATGATTGGGGTAAATTTCTGAAATAAATACCCAGATGACCGCCCCTTGACCTATAGCATGTGAAGCAATAAATACAAAGAGGAAGATAGGCAAAGCAAGCCCCTCCCAAGACAGTAAGAATGATGCGGCAATTAAACTAAGAGAAATAATATAACCCACAGAGCCAATATACAGTAGGGTTTTTCTCCCTAGACGATCAATCAAATTAATTCCTATCAATGTAAAAATTAAGTTGATCAAACCAATACCTATACTGCTTAGCAAAGCCGTACTTTCTCCTAATCCTCCTTCTTCAAATATTCGAGGAGCATAATATAAGAAAGCGTTAATACCAGAAAATTGATTGAAAAAAGCAATCAAGAAAGCCAGTTTAAGGATAAAGCGGTATTTAGGTTTAAAGATACTTTCGTTTTCTACTATCACATTTTGTTCTTGACTAATATCCTGTATAAGTGAATCGGCGTCTTCTTTTGTATAAGCTTGATGAATAATGGCTTTTGCTTCTTCCGTTTTGTTTTGCAAAAACAACCAGCGAGGACTTTTAGGAATACCAAAGGTCATCAAGGTGTAAATCACGGCTGGGATGGCTTCTACTCCCATCATATAACGCCAGGCATTTTCCCCTAAATCACTTAAAAGATAATTAGATAAAAAAGCGATAAGAATCCCAAAAACAATATTGAATTGGTAAAGACCTACTAAACGCCCTCGATTTTTAGCAGGAGCAATTTCAGAAATATAAGCAGGAGCCGAAATGGTAGAAACACCTACCCCCAGGCCACCTAAAAATCTAAAAAAGGCAAAGAGATAAGGGGTGGGGGCTAATGCCGATCCCAAGGCAGAAATAGTGTAAAAAGCACCAATCCATATTAAGGTTTTTTTTCTCCCCAGTCGTAGCGTGGGAATACTTCCAAAGAGCGAGCCTATCACCGTTCCCCAGAGTGCCATGGCCATGACCACAAAACCATGAAAGGCGTCGCTAGAATTCCATAAACTTTGTAGTTTTTGATCTGCTCCAGAAATAACAACCGTATCAAAGCCAAATAGGAAACCTGCAAGAGCGGCCGTTAGAGACCATTGCAATAATTTATTCATAAGTGTAGTTTAATCCTTTTCGAAGATAGGATTTTCTGTGGAAAGGAAATTCTCCTTACTTTAGTACAGATGAACAAAACATATTTCATGAAACATTTATCTCAATTTTTAATTCTTTTAGCAGCGATCACTCATGTAAGTTGCCAAACAAAAGAATCCAAGTCTACTCCTGTAACTGAAGCAGAACGTATTCACAAAGCAGTAATTACCATCGATACTCACGATGACATCAATGTGGGGAATTTCACAGATTCGATAAATTATACTCAAAAGACTAATTCGCAGGTCAACCTTCCCAATATGAATGCGGGGGGCTTAGATGTTTCTTGGTTTATTGTTTATACAGGACAAGATAGCTTAACGAAAAGTGGTTTTGAAAAGGCTGCAGCAAATGCAGAGGCTAAGTTTAGCGCGATTCATCGTTTAGTAGAAGACTATGCGCCAGATCAAATAGAATTAGCCCTTACTGCGGCAGATGTGAGAAGAATATGGAAAAGCGGGAAAAAAGTCGCAATGATTGGGGTAGAGAACGGTTATCCCTTAGGGACAGATCCCAATAATGTTAAAAAATTCTATGATCAAGGGGCTCGTTATATCTCTTTAGCGCACAATGGTCATAGCCAATTATCAGATTCAAATACTGGAGAAAGAGATGGTTTTTTCCTTCATAACGGTTTAAGTGAATTAGGGAAACAAGTTATTGATCAAATGAATTACTATGGCATTATGGTCGATATTTCACATCCTTCTAAGGAAGCGATTCGTCAAATGGCAGAACGTTCTAAAGCTCCTATTATGGCATCGCACTCTTCTGCAAGAGCCTTGTGCGATCACTCAAGAAATTTAGATGACGAACAATTGGAATGGGTAAAAGAAAGCGGGGGAGTCTTACAAACGGTAGCCTTTAGCTCTTATTTACACACAGAGAAGCACAACGCTTACAATAAAGCAAAGGACTCTGTTTTAAAAGTCGTTGGAGCTAAACACGATATTCCTGTTTTAGATAAATACGAAATGCGTGCCCTGGATTTTGAAGCCCTTCAAGCCTATCTCGCAAAAAGAAAAGAATTATTAAGCTTAGCAGAGCAAGATTTAGAAGCCATTAAGGCAATTTATCCTCCTGTTTCTGTGAGTGATTTTGTCGATCACATAGATTATATCAAGAACAAAATTGGCATTGATCACGTGGGAATTAGTTCAGACTTTGACGGAGGCGGTGGAATTGAAGGCTGGCAAGACGCTTCTGAAACCTTAAATGTGACAAAAGAACTGGTCAAGCGTGGCTATACTGAAGAAGAAATCGAAAAAATTTGGGGTGGGAATCTTTTACGTGTAATGGAAAAAGTCGAAGCTGTAGCCAAGGAACTTCAGCAAGCAGGTTAATTAGTAAGTCAAAGTTGACCACGGTAAAACAATCTGAAAGTGGGGAATTGGGACAAGCCTAGTTATAGTTAATTTTACATCTTTGGTATTAGATAAATTACCGATATTAAAGGACTCTTGTTTTTTAATTAGTCCTCCTAAATAAAATTGATTCCAAAAAAAGCTGTATTTTTCAAAAACTAATATTTGATTTATGCCGAAGAGTGAACTGCCAAAAAGAAAACGCGGTAGGCCCAGTTTATCCCAGACACTTGACTTGAATGATATTTTAGTAGCTGCTTTAGAAGTGTTTTCTGAAAAAGGATATGATGGTGCGCAGTTAAAAGATGTCGCTCAGAAAGTTGGAGTCACTAACCCTTTGATTAGCTATCGTTTTGAGAATAAAGAGGATTTATGGAAAAAGTCCATGAGTTTTCTTGGGGACAAGCTTGTGGCTCGTTTCGAGCACATTAAATCCTATTATGTAGATTTATCTGGAACAACGGCCTTGAGAGCTTATACTCGGCAATACATTTATTTTTTAGCAGAAAATCCTGCGCTTTACAAAATTATTTTTCAAGAAATGGGCCAGGAAAACTGGCGTTCTACTTTTTTGATTGAACAGTTATTTACCCCAGTGATATGGTTTGGTGAGAAAAGTATTGAAGCCCCTCTTGATGGCTTAAAAGAATTTAAAACTATTCCACGCGCCAACTTTATTTCTATTATTATGGGAGCTTCTAGCAGCTTTTTTATGCTGGCACACTTAATGAAAAATCAATACGGTACAGAAGTCTTTTCTCAAGAACAGATCGAGCAACATGCCGAGCTTGTCAATAACATTATTTTCAAGCAATTTGAGGAATAAAAAAAGCGCCTTTTAGGCGCTTTTTTTAAAAGAAATAAGGATTTATTTTCCAAAATCGTGGATGGATTTTCCTGCTGCAGCTAAATCGCGCAAGCTTTGTGGTACTTCCCAGTGATCCCCGTGTAGTGCTTTAAAAGCATCACAATCGGCGATAAAATTATCCATTCCTACATAGTCAATATAAGAGAGTGCTCCCCCCGTGAAAATAGGGAATCCCCACCCTAGAATAGACCCAATATCTCCATCGGTAGTAGAGCGTAAAACCCCCTCGTCTAAACAACGGTAGCTTTCTAATACTTGACGGTGTAGCATGCGTTTCTTCACGTCTTCTTCTGAAACAGCGTTGACATCTGGCGTATAAATTTCTTTTAAGCCAGGCCATAATTTCTTTTGACCTCCTTTAGGATAATCATAGAAACCAGCGCCATCGCGTTTTCCTGTTCTATTGTGATTTTCTACTAGGTTTTTTACCATAGCATAAGAGCGTTTTTCACTTGCACTCTTTTCTGCTGGGTCACTTTCAAAAATATGAACCGAAAGGGTAAGAGATACTTCGTCGTGAACGGCGAGTGGCCCTACAGGTAAACCTATTTTTGTCGCAACACGTTCTATCATTGGTGCGGGTACCCCTTCTTCTAATAAGAACATTCCTTCTGAAACATAAGTTCCAAAACAACGCGATGTAAAGAATCCGCGGCTATCGTTTACAACAATAGGGACTTTTTTAATAGCAACAGTATAATCTACAGCTGCTGCAATGGCTTTATCTTCAGTCTTTTCACCAACGATAATTTCTACCAAGGGCATTTTATCAACGGGAGAGAAAAAGTGAATTCCAATAAAATTTTCTGGTCTAGCTGAAGATTTTGCTAATAATGAAATCGGTATAGTTGAGGTGTTAGATCCATAGATCTTATCTTCTCCTAATACCGCCTCTGTTTCTTTAGTAACTTTATCTTTTAAGTCAACGTTTTCAAATACCGCCTCTATAATCAAGTCACTTCCTTCTACTGCGTTAGGATCATCTGTGGGGATGATGTTCGCGAGTAAAGCTTCTTTCTTTTCTGGAGTAGAACGCTTTTTAGCGATGGCTTTATCTAGCAGCATGGTAGAATAAGCCTTACCTTTTTCAGCGCCTTCTTGACTAACGTCTTTTAGAACGACCTGCATTCCGGCTTTAGCCGAGACATAAGCAATACCAGCACCCATCATACCAGCTCCTAATACTCCAAGTTTTTCGATTTCGTATTTAGGTTGGTCCTTTGGACGAGCTTTACCTTTAGCCGCATCTTGTATGGCAAAAAAGCCAGTGCGAATCATATTTTTAGCCTCTGGGGTAGAAGCAGCAGCGGTAAAGTTACGGGCTTCAATTTCTAGGGCGCGATCCACGGGGATTTGAATTCCGTCGTGAATTACTTTGATGATTTTTTGGGCAGAAGGATAATTTCCGTGGGTCAATTTCCCTACGTTTCCAGAAGCACCCACCATGGTTTGTACTCCATTGGGTGTCCAGATGTTTCCACCAGGAATTCTGTGTTTCTTGTTATCCCATGGTTGAACAGGATTAGGGGTAGCTAAAATATAAGCTTTAGCCGCAGCAATCATCTCTTCTTCTGTTTCTGCAACAGCATCAATTAATCCGTCTTTTAAGGCTTTTGGTGGGCGTGCTTCAATCCCTTGAAGTAAGTACATTAATGCCGTTTGAATCCCCATTAAATAGGGGGCTTTAACTGTTCCGCCACCACCTGGGAATAGACCTACCTTGATTTCGGGGAAACCGATTTTGATTTTTGTTGAGTTAAGAGCGATCCTGTGGTGACAGGCTAAACAAAGCTCTAATCCTCCTCCAAGAGCAGTTCCATTAATGGCAGCAACAAATGGTTTACCACCTGTTTCAATTTCGCGCATTCCCTTGTGCATCTCTAGGATGGTTTGAGTAAAAGCGCCTTTATCAGGGATTTCTTCTAGCAAAGCACGTAGATCTGCGCCAGCCATAAAGATAGGTTTGCCAGAAGTTACAATGACTCCTTTAATACTATCATCTGCAATAGCAGCGTGTGCTACTTCAACATAGCGTTTGATAAAGTCTTCTGAAAAGAGATTAGCTGAGTTTTCGGTTTGATTGATAACTAAAGTCCCAATCCCATCGGCATCAACACTAAACGATAATAATTTATCTTGAATATTTTCCATTTTTATAGTAAATCTTAAAAATTATACGCGTTCGATAATGGTGGCAATTCCCATTCCTCCTGCGATACATAAAGTGACTAATCCCGTATTTAAATCACGGCGTTCTAATTCGTCCATCAAGGTTCCGGCGAGCATGCATCCCGTGGCACCAAGAGGGTGCCCCATGGCGATCGCTCCTCCATTTACATTGACATTGCTACTATCGATGCCCATTTCATCCATAAATAACATAGGGATGGCAGAGAAAGCTTCATTTACTTCGATTAAATCGATGTCTCCAATGTTCATTCCTCCTTGTTTTAGCGCTTTTCGTGTGGCAGGTGCTGGTCCAGTCAACATTATGGTTGGATCGGTTCCATCAATGGCTGCCGTGCGGATTTTAAAACGAGGCTTTAAGCCCATTTGTTTCCCAGCTTCTTCGCTACCAATTAAAGAGATCGCAGCTCCATCTACAATGGCAGAAGAGTTTCCTGCGTGGTGAACGTGGTGTAAAGTTTCTACTTCTGGGTATTTGTCAAGCGCGACATCGTCAAATCCAGCCATAGCGCCCATCATTTGGAAGGCTGGTTGAAGGCTAGCCAGCGATGCTGCGGTTGTTCCAGGACGAATGTTTTCGTCTGTGGTTAAAATATCAGTTCCGTTTTGATCTTTAATAGCGATACGAGATTTGAAGTAACCTTTTGCGTTAGCTTCTGCTGCACGGCGCTGTGACTCGGCGGCAAATTCATCTGTTGCTTCGCGAGTGTAGCCGTATTTAGAGGCAATTAAATCGGCAGAAATTCCTTGTGGAACAAGGTTTCCTGGAATCGCTAAAGTTGGGTCGATAAACATCCCGGCGCCGTCTGATCCCATAGCAACACGTGACATGCTTTCAACACCTCCTGCGACAATTAAATCACGGTAGCCAGATTTAATATAGGCAGCGGCTTGATTCATAGACTCTAAACCTGAGCCACAAAAACGGTTTAAGGTTACTCCGCAAAGGTGATCACCATAACCAGAGGCTTGTGCAGCAGATTTTGCAATATTAGCTCCTTGATCCATTACTTGTCCTACACAGCCTAAAATAACATCGTTCACTAAACTAGTGTCTAACTGATGTTTGCTCTGTAAAGCAACGAGAGATTGTCGGGCTAATTCTGTTGGGGTTACTCCTATAAGTGCCCCTTTTTTGTTACCCTTTCCACGGACGGTTCGGATAGCGTCATAAATATATGCTTCCATGATATAGTATTAATGCGTTATTTGTACCAATTAATTTAATTGCATTTCAATTAAATTAGGGATGTAAAACTAGTGCTAAATGACTGATTATCCAAACATTCTTTTTGGAGAGTCATCAAGGGTAGAAAAGAAGAAGCAAAAGAGATTAGGCTTCTTTGTCTTCTTTTGGTTTAGGATCTGCACCTAACATACGTTCGAGACGGTCTGGAATATAATTTTTATTAACGTCTTCTTCGTAACCCATGGTAGTGCTTACAATGCCATAAATAATCACTGCCGCTATAAGGGAAACGATAGCGATTATTACGATTACAACTTCATTCATATTATAGTTTCTTTGCTACAATATAGCAAAAAATGAATAAAGTGGCTAAAATATTTTTGAGTAAAGCACTATTATTGTGGCAATTAGGAGATTTTTATTTTGAATACTACTAAGCTTATTCCTTTATTTAAAGCATATTAAATTTAGCTTGATTCTACTGCAATTATACTTCAGTAAATTAAAAAAACTGGATTTTTTTTGCAAATTGTAATAAGATTGTGCGCTTTTGCGTTAAAGTATAAGAATCATAAACCAAAACAAATGATTAATACACTATTTTTTATTGCTTTAGGTCTTTCGACGGCCCTTTTGTTTTTTTATTGGTACGCAAATTATTCCACTAAATCTGGCTTTGCTACAGATGAGAATGAAAACAATATTCCAGATTCATGGGAAAAATATGCTATTGTTTTTAAACTGAAGAATTTGATTATCCTTTTGCTAGGTATAGTGATAGGCTATCTTTTTAGTTTTACCACATTTTAAATTTATACTATGACGAGTAACGCATTATCATCTGTCTTTAATTTTAGGGTTGTGTTGATTTTAATAGAAACAGTGATTATCTATTTTTTATATGACTATTATCAAATCAATTTGAAAATTGACTTTACCATTATGAGTATTGCGATTGTTTTTCCACTGGTTTTTTCCATTACCAGTGCCTATCAAAGGCGACAAGAGGCCATTAACATCTTTGCTGAGTTTAGAAATAAGATCATTGATTTAACCAATATCTTTTATGCGGTAGAAAAAATCGAAAAAGACGATTACGATAAACTATACCGTGTTTTAATGGAAGCACAAGAGATTTTAATTGACTATTTAAAAAAAACCAATACAACAAAAGAGTTTCATGCATTAAGACAAAAGCGCAAGAGTATTTTGATTTTGATCGATAACTACAAAGATTTATTTAACGAGCGGGAAAAAGACAGTTTGATTAGGGTTAAAAATGAATTATTTCTTACAGCAGAAAAGATTCGGGGGATAAAGATTCACGGTACTCCTATTTCATTACGTAAATACTGTTTGATTTTTATTTATCTCTCTCCATTATTGTATAATTCCCAGTTAATTGTAGCTAGAACTACCGTGGGCGCTGATCTCGAAATAATTATCTCCTTGCTTTTCTCTTTGGTAGTGAGTTTTGTTTTAATGGCTTTATACAATGTACAAGACTATATCGAAAACCCATTTGACCAAAAAGGGCTGGATGATTTAAAAATCGATGAGATGGAGGTCAATCAATGGGAATCTCTTAATGAGGCATAAAAAAACCCCCTCCTAAAAAGCAGGGGTTTTGTACCCAAGACGATTCAATTCTTGAACTTTTTTACAAAGACCTTTATCAACTCTACGATTGAAAGGAAACCTTTGAACACGAGGGAATCGACAAATATCCTCTTAGTTCACCAAATTCACTTGGGATAAGGGATAATTCATTACTACATACAAGGAATTAAATTATAATAGATAATAATAGTTATAGCTAATAATACAGCAAAGAAACATGTTGGAAGACAAAGAACAACAAATAGAATAACTAGAGAAATTAGAACAATTTTAAAAGATATGATTTAAAAGGAACTGGATGAAATTCGAAAATGCTTAGATTCTTTAAAATCAAAGCAAAGGATAGAACTTATTATTAAAATGATTCCCTATATGTTGCCAAAAGTAGATCGTATTTCGCATTCGACTAATAATGAGTCTTTGGATTATGGGTTTAATTCTGAATTTGTTTAAAATTAGGTTATGTTTTACTTATTATGGATTCTCCACCGACGCCAGCATCTCCACCACCACCGGCATCTACACCGTTAAAGCCGCCTCCATCATTTCCTGCTCCTATTCCGTGTAACATTGCATCACCTGCATCTCAAGAGGGTAAACAAGGGGAATAAAACAAGGCTTAGTTTTAAGGAATGAAAATACTATCCAAGCAATAAATTAAGTCTAGAATAAACAGAACCAGGAAAAAGTTATAATTTGAGTAAAAATTATCCAATGAGCACAAAAAAATTTGTAATACTAGCTAGCCTTATCCTTACGACCCATATTTTTGCACAAGAAGAACTAGGGTATCAAACTCCAAAGAAAGAATTACTTGAATTGATTGATGTAAACTTAGCACCAGCAGTTCTAAGCAATTCAGAAAATACAGTATTAGTTCTAGTTTCTCGCCCGACCTATAAAAACATTGCAGATTTATCAAAAAAGGAATTACGTCTTGCAGGTCTAAGGGTTGATCCCAAGCGTTATATAGGTAGTAGAACAACTTATTATAATAAGGTTGAAATTGTATCTCTAAATCAAGGGAAAGAGAGGATCCTAGTAGAAGGACTCCCAGAAAATCCCAAACTTAGTAATTTTACTTGGTCACCAGATGAGAAAAAAATTGCGATGACCCATACTTCTGAGAATGGAGTTGAACTTTGGGTCTTAGATATAGAGACTAAATTTGCAAAAAGATTAGTTTCCTCTCCATTAAATGCGAGCATGGGAAAAAGCATAAATTGGCTAAAGGATAGTAAGAGAATGTTAGTTAAGTTTCTTCCGAAAGACCGGAAGCCCATTCTAGACCAGGCTGAAATTATTCCAACAGGGCCAAAGGTTACCGAAAATAATGGTGAAAAAGCTCAGAATAGAACCTATCAAGACCTTATTAAAAATCCAGTAGATGTAAAGAACTTTGAACAGTTAAGTCGGTCTGAAATTGACTTCGTAGACTTAAAAGGGAATAGAACACCATTTTTATCCTCTAAAATGTATCGTGACGTTCAAGTTTCTCCTAATGGAGCCTATGTTTTGATCTCTTTTGTTAAACCCCCTTTTTCATATATAGTCCCATATAATCGTTTTCCTACTGAAACACATGTTTATGACTTGAATTCTAAAAGGATTAAAGTAATTTCAGATAGCCCTCTTCAGGAAGTATTACCGAAAGGATTTATGTCTGCAAGCACAGAAAAAAGACGAATCTCCTGGCGAAACGATCAACCCTCAACAATTTTCTATGTAAAAGCCCTTGATAATGGAGACCCTGAAGTTGAGGTAGTTTACAGAGACGCATTATACCAATGGGAAGCACCATTTAGAAATGAGCCAGAACAATTAACCCAAATAAAAAATAGATTTTCTCAGGTAATCTGGGGAGATGATTCTTTGGCTATTGTCCTTGACAGATGGTGGAATAATAGAAATACCAAAATATATGTCTTTAATCCTTCTAACCCCCAAAAAAGCGCACAACTATTATATGACCGTAACTATCAAGACCGGTACAGTGATCCCGGTAGATTTGTTACTACAAAAGGAAAGTATGGTGAGCGGGTTTTGGCCTTAAAAAACAATTCAGCTTTTCTTATTGGAGCAGGCTTTTCAAAATCAGGTCAATTCCCTTTTCTAGATGAAATTAATTTAGTAGAAAAAAGTACTAATAGAATTTATCAATCAATATACACTGATAAGTACGAGCAGATTAATGATTTTGATTATCAAGAAAATAAGTTGCGGGTTCGTATTGAATCAAAAAGTGAGTATCCTAATTATTTTGTTAGAGATTTGTTTAGCAAAAACTCATTAGAGCAACTGACTTTCTTTGAGAACCCTTTTAAATCTCTAGAAAGCGTCAAAAAGGAGCTGATTACTTATAAGCGAAATGATGGTATAGAATTAAGCGGAATACTTTATGTTCCTGGTGGGTATAAGCCTAACCGATCAGAGCCCTTACCCATGATATTGTGGGCCTACCCTAGAGAGTTTAAAGATAAGTCTAGTGCTTCGCAAAAGACCAATAATCCAAATCGTTTTGTATCACCGAATTGGGGTTCACCAATTTATTGGGTAAATCAAGGGTATATAGTTTTAGATCGTGCGGCTTTCCCTATTATTGGTGAGGGAGATAAAGAACCAAATGATAGCTTTAGAACACAATTGATCGCAAATGCTGAAGCAGCAATTGATGCAGTAGTTGATAAGGGTCTTGCGGATAGGGAGCGAGTTGCTGTTGGTGGACATAGTTACGGTGCTTTTATGGTTGCTAACTTATTAAGTCATTCCAATTTATTTGCTGCTGGTATCGCTAGAAGTGGAGCCTACAACAGAACCTTAACACCCTTTGGTTTTCAAAGTGAGTCTAGGTCATATTGGGAAGCTCCAGAGGTTTATTACACAATGTCCCCTTTTATGCATGCTGAGAAGATGAAAACTCCACTATTACTTGTTCACGGAAAAGCAGATAATAATTCTGGTACATATCCGCTCCAGAGTGAGAGATATTATAATGCACTTAAGGGTTTAGGAGCAACAACACGATTAGTAATGTTTCCAAAGGAGAGCCACGGCTACAGAGCAAAAGAAACAATTCTCCATTTAATATGGGAACAAGATCAGTGGCTTGAAAGACATGTTAAAAACAAGAAGAAAGACCTAATTAAACAGGATATCAAGCCTAAGGGTTAAAATTTCATTATCCATCAAAGAGTTTATTTATAATTCAGGGAAGCCACTTTATAAAGTGGCTTTTTTATTTAGGTATATCCGTTTTAATAATCTAAAATTCTTTGCATAAAAAAACCCTCCTAAAAAGGAGGGGTTTTGTACTCGAGGCGGGACTTGAACCCGCACGACCGCAATGGTCATTGGATTTTAAGTCCAACGTGTCTACCAATTCCACCACTCGAGCAAAGCTTTTTGTGTGGAGCGAAAGACGGGATTTGAACCCGCGACCCTCACCTTGGCAAGGTGATGCTCTACCCCTGAGCTACTTTCGCATGGGATGGCAAAGGTAAAATAATTTTTAAATTTTAAAACCTTTTTTTAAGATTTTAAGTTGATGTTTCCCCCCCCAGGCGGCGTTTAATACTGTTGAGTTTCATCAGGGCTTCTACTGGGGTGAGTGTATCAATATCAAGATCAATGATTTCGTCTCGTAATTCTTCTAAAAGGGGGTCGTCTAGATTGATAAAACTCAATTGCATTTCGCTTGTATCTTTTTTTAAGGCTTCCTTTCGATCGTCTTCTTGATGGCTTTTTTCAAGTACTTTTAGTTTGCGTTCTGCAGTTGACAGGACCTGTGAAGGCATTCCGGCCATTTTGGCTACATGTATCCCAAAGCTGTGCGCGCTTCCCCCTTTGGTCAATTTTCTCAAGAAAAGCACATTATCCTTTAATTCTTTTACCGCGACGTTGTAGTTTTTGATTCGATCGAAACGCCCTTCCATTTCGTTGAGTTCGTGGTAGTGGGTGGCAAATAATGTTTTGGGTTGGCTGGGATGTTGATGTAAATATTCTGCAATGGCCCAGGCAATAGAAATCCCGTCATAGGTAGAAGTACCCCGCCCAATTTCGTCTAATAAGACTAAACTACTTGCGGTAATACTGTTAAGGATAGCGGCAGACTCATTCATCTCGACCATAAAAGTGGATTCCCCCAGTGAGATATTATCACTAGCCCCCACCCGTGTAAACACATGATCGACTATACCCATTTTAACCGCTTTTGCTGGGACAAAACTTCCCATTTGTGCGAGTAAAACAATTAAGGCAGTCTGTCTTAAGAGAGCAGATTTCCCAGACATATTGGGTCCAGTGATCATGATAATTTGCTGTTCTTCACGATTGAGCAAAAGGTCGTTGGCAATGTAGGCTTCGCCAGCAGGCAGTTGTTGTTCAATTACTGGATGTCGCCCTTCTGAAATTTCTAGATGAGTTCCCTCTTCAATCTCTGGACAGCAATACTGGTGTTTTGTGGCCAGATGAGCAAAACTTTGCAGGCAATCAATTTGTGAGAGAGAGACCGCTGCTTGTTTTAATTCGCTAAGATCATTTTTTAATTGATCGAGTAGCTCTTGATAAAAACGCAGTTCGAGCTCTTGGATTTTATCTTCTGCTCCTAAGATTTTATTTTCATATTCCTTAAGTTCTTCTGTGATATAACGCTCTGCGTTGACCAAAGTTTGCTTGCGGGTCCATTGTTCTGGGACTTTGTCTCGATGGGTATTGCGCACTTCAATATAGTAGCCAAAGACATTGTTAAATGCGATTTTTAAAGAAGGGATTCCTGTTAGCTGGGTCTCGCGTTCTAGCATCGCGTCTAGATGTGATTTCCCTGTTTTTAAGAGCGCGCGTAATTCGTCTAGCTCGGCAGAAAAACCTTCTGCAATAAAGTTTCCTTTTGAGGTCGCTACAGGTGCTTCTTCTTTTAGCGTTTTTGCAATGGTTTCATTGAGCCGTTTACAGGGTGGAAGCTGAGCAGCACGTTGAACGAGCTCTTTCTGTCCGCTTTCTGCTAGGGTGTTTTTTATGCGATTACTTTCTATAATTGATTGCTGAAGAATATTGAGTTCTCTGGGGCTAATTTTTTGCGTAGCAATTTTAGCCATTAATCGCTCAATGTCTCCTATCTTCTTTAAATGATGTCGCAGTTGAACCGTGGCCTCATTTGCTTCAATATAGGCCTTTACTACGGCATGTCTTTCCTGGATTTTCTCCACAGATTTTAAAGGAAAACTCACCCAGTTGCGCAATAAACGCCCTCCCATGGCGGTGGCGGTATAATCGATTACATCAATCAAGGCTACTCCCCCCATAGCGTTAGAATATAACAGTTCTAGATTGCGTGCCGTAAAGCGGTCAATTCCTACAAAATCATCACTGGCGATTTTCTGTAGACTAGTTATATGTTGCAGCTTGTTGTGTTGGGTTTCAGAAAGGTAATGCAGAACGGCTCCTGCACTAATAATCCCTGTAGTAAAGTATTCTAAGCCAAAGCCTTTTAAGCTACTGGTATTAAAATGTTGTTGTAATAACTCCTGAGCAAAAGTATCCTGGAAAACCCAATCTTCTTGAAAAAAAGGATTGAGCTCTGTACCAAATAAGGCAGTGAAAGTTGATTTAAGGGGCTTGGGGACAAGGATTTCGGCGGGGGAAAACTTTTGAATGAGTTGGTTTAGGTGATTCAAATTTCCTTCACTTACTAAAAAGTCACCCGTAGAAATGTCTAAAAAAGCAATGCCCCAAGTTTTTTTTCCTTGCGCAATCGCCGCTAGATAGTTGTTTTTCTTTTGTTCTAGTACATCGTCGTTTAAGGCGACACCGGGAGTCACTAACTCTGTCACTCCGCGTTTGACAATGCTCTTGGCCATTTTAGGATCTTCTAATTGATCACAAATGGCGACGCGACATCCTGCTTTCACCAATTTAGGTAAATAAGTATTCAAGGAGTGATGTGGAAAACCAGCCAGTTCAGTTTCGCTGGTACTTCCTGCGCCGCGTTTAGTTTGAATAATTCCTAAAATTTTGGCGGCTTTAACAGCATCTCCACCAAAAGTTTCATAAAAATCACCTACACGAAACAACAGCAAGGCATCAGGATATTTCGCCTTGATCTGGTTGTATTGTTTCATTAAGGGGGTTTCTTTTGCTTTCTTAGCCAAGGGGAAATTTATTTGCTGTTATTGCGAATATAACCCTTATTTCATTTTTAAAAAATGCTACCGAATACTTCCTTATTTTTGCTGCATGCTAAACCGGAAATTAAAAAATAGTGAGTTGAATCGAAAAAGTGTTGAAGAAGCTAAAAAAGCGGCTAAAACTCCTTTGATTATTATTTTAGACAACATTCGCAGTTTGAATAATGTGGGTTCTGTCTTTCGCACAGCAGATGCTTTTTTGATTGAAAAAATTTACCTCTGCGGGATTACGGCGACACCACCGCATAAAGACATTCAAAAAACAGCACTGGGGGCAACAGACTCGGTTGAGTGGGAATACAAAGAAGATGCTGTCGCATTAGTGACACAACTGCAAGAAGACGGGGTAGAGGTTTGGGCAATTGAACAAGCTCAAGGCGCCACTTTTTTATATCAATACCAGCCTAACCCCTATGTAAAAACAGCTTTTGTGTTAGGGAATGAAGTTAAAGGCGTGCAGCAGCAGGTGATCGATCAAGCCGCAAAAGTGATTGAAATCCCTCAAGAAGGAGCAAAACACTCTTTAAATATTGCGGTTACTACGGGTGTTATTTGCTGGGATTTTTATCAAAAATTAGGCACGAAAAAAAGCGGCTAATAAAGTGTAGAAAGCCTTGCTGTCTTGAACAAAGTCTACTCCTATTGTATTGAGCTCACAAATATTTAAGGAGCTATTTTTTTGCCACTGGGCATAACCCGTTTCGATTTTTTGTAAGTAATGATTGCTTATACCTTGCTCGAATTCTCTTCCGCGTTTTTGAATATTCTTTTGTAGTTGGGGAATATTTTGGGCGAGAAAAAGGACAAGGTCAGGCTGTGGAAGGTTCGCGCTTGCTTCTATATACTCTTTTTTATAGGCTGTAAAATCTGCTGCTGAAAGATTTTGTTGTGCAAAAAGTAAGGATTTTTCCAGACTAAAGTCTGCCAAAACGGGGAAGTTGTTTTTAGACTTAAAGAAAGAAGAGAGTTGTTGAACCCGCTCTTCTAGGAAAGCTGTTTCGACTTTAAGTGCAAAGGCTTCTGGATCTTGATAAAAATCGGCTAAAAAAGGGTTGTCATAAAAATTTTCTAGCAATAATGTTCCGCCTACTGCACTGTGAAGTTGATGCGTTAAAGTTGTTTTCCCAGCGCCTATATTGCCTTCTATAGCAATAAATTTCTTTCGTTTAGGGATAAATAGATTTTTCTTAATAGGATTAATTAGAGCAGTATCTTCTGTCTCAAGATAAAGTTGTTCTAGGCTTTTATTTAAAATGGGATGAAGGGTGTCTGGCGCAATTTCGGCGAGCGGAGCGAGTACAAAATTTCTCTTTTCCATACGGGGGTGAGGAATAGAGAGATTGTGGCTGTGAATGATTTCTTCTCCAAATAAAAGGATGTCTAAATCAATATTTCTAGCTTGGTATTCTTTGGTCGTTTTTCTCTCTCGCCCTAAAATTTTTTCAATGGTGAGGAGTTCCTCGAGTACCTTTTGAGGACTTAAAGCGGTTTCTAGGGAAAGACAGGCGTTGTAAAAAGCATCTCCTTCAAAACCCCAGGCAGGAGTTTCTACAATACTTGAAACTTGTTTGACTTCACCAATACGATAAGTGATAAGCCCTATTGCTAGTTGTAAAAACAGTTGACGATCCCCGATATTACTTCCTAAAGAAAGATAAACCATGCGCTATTTTGAGGGCTAAAAGTAAGCATTCCTCTTATAGCAATAAAGGGATAAGACTATTTTTGAATCACTTTAGCTAAAGAGTCTGCATAAGCGATGTGTGCCTCAAGCGTTTTGATTCTACTTTGACTCGAGGGGTGGGTGCTTAAAATTTATGGAGGGGCTTTTCCGCCAGCATCTGCTTGCATTCTTCGCCAGACTTCTGCGGCTTCTTTTGGGTTAAAACCAGCGATGGTCATTAATTCTAGCCCAATTTTATCGGCTTTTATTTCGTGTTTTCGGCTAAAGGGAAGAATAACCCCTAGTTGACTTCCATAGCCATAGGCTGCGAGGATTTTTTTGCGTTTTTCTTCGGGTTGTTTTTCGGTACTTTTTGCGGCAATAAAATCTAAGCCAGTTTTTAGGGTGTTTGCGCTCATGCGTTGTGCACCGTGATCGGCAAGTGCATGGGCGACTTCATGCCCCATAATAGCAGCGATTCCATCTGGGGTTTTTGCAATGGGGAGTGTGCCAGTATAGAAAACGATTTTTCCTCCGGGCATACACCAGGCATTTTTTTCTTTACTATCGATAAGATTGTATTCCCAGGCATAGTCTTTTAAAAATTGAGGCTTCCCTTTGTGAATAAAATATGCCTGTGCTGCAGCAGTGATTCTTTGACCAATGGCCTTAATCTGATTACTTTCCTTGCTGTTTTTAAGGGGTGGGTTTTTTGTGATAAAGTTTTTATACTCTTTAAAAGCGACCGGGAAAACTTGTTTGTTGCTAAAAAAGTTGAGGTTTTTTTACCAGTATATTGGTTGACTTTGTAAGAAAAGCAAAGGCATATTATAAAAGAAAGTAGGCTTAATTTTCTCATATTAATTCATTTGGGTGAATTTAAAGGTAGTTTTTTTATGAGAAAATACCCATATTCTGTAACAAAAAGAGGAAATTTACGCCTAATGAGTATGAAATTTAAACGAGTAAGAAGATGAATTTTTTCAAAAGCTTTTTGGCCTCAGTTTTAGGAACTGTTGTCGCTTTTATTTTTATAGGATTATTATTAGTGATGAGTATCGCTGGGATTGCTACCGCAGTTTCTTCCAGTGAGTCTGTCCCAGTTGAAATTAGTGATAACAGTTTGTTAGAGCTAGACTTAGACCATCCCATGTTTGACAATGTAGGTGCTACCCAAGATTTTGAGGAAGCATTAGGTCTGGGTGACGATGTATTGAAGTTTTATGAGGTCGTTTTAGCCATTCGAAAAGCAGCTAAAGACGATAAAATTAAAGGAATTGATTTAAAGGTTATGTTTCCCAGTATGGGGTGGTCTCAAGCGCAAAGCATTCGTAAAGCGCTAGAAGAGTTTAAAGCCGAAGGGAAATTTATTTATGCTTATGGAGATTATTTTTCTCAAAAAGGCTATTACCTCGCCTCTGTTTCAGATTCAATTTTTCTCCACCCTATGGGCGGAATGGAATTCAAAGGTCTTGCAGCCGAAGTACTCTATTATAAAGACTTTCAAGATGAATATGGCTTTAAAATGGAAGTAGTTCGCCACGGAAAATACAAAAGCGCCGTGGAACCTTACCTAGAGAGTGAAATGAGCGATGCTAATCGCACTCAAATCTCTTCTTTATTAAACAGCGTTTGGGATACAGCAAATATTACTATCGCAGAAGGAAGAGGATTAACCACAGCTGCATTGAATGATATTGCTAACGAACTCAAAGCAAGCCTACCCCAGCAAGCGCAAGAAAATGGTTTGGTGGACGGTTTGATTTATGAAGAAGTCTATGAAAGCAAATTGAAAAACGCAGTTAATATTGAAGAAGATAAACGTCTTAAAACCGTTGGTCTAAAACAACTTACAGGCGGTAACGGTTTATATAAAAAAGGCGTGCGTGATCGTATCGCGGTTATTTATGCTCAAGGACCTATATTGTATGGAGAAGGAAGCGAAAATATTATAGGACAAGAGGTCTTTTTAAAGGCGATTGATCAAGCGGTTAAAAGTCGTAGGGTAAAAGCCATTGTTTTAAGAATAGATTCTCCTGGAGGAAGTGCTTTAAGTTCAGATATCATTTGGAACGCATTAATTGAAGCGAAAAAAGAAAAGCCCCTAGTTGTTTCTATGGGGAATATTGCTGCGTCTGGAGGATATTACCTCGCGGTTGCAGGAGATGAAATCTATGCTAATGATATGACCATCACTGGGTCAATAGGGGTATTTGCAACTGTGCCTAATGTAGAAGGATTTACCAGTTCAATAGGGATCAATGTACAACATGTAGAAACCCACAAAAACGCTTTAGGGTATAGTGTATTTCAATCCCCTGAAGGAGACTTCCGCGCGAGTATAAAAGAGGGGATTGAGTATGTTTATTACACTTTTAAGCAACGCGTTGCAGATGGAAGAGGGCTAAGCCTTGAAGCGGTTGAAGCGATTGCGCAAGGACGTGTCTGGACAGGAAAACAAGCTTTAGAAAATGGCTTAGTTGACGGTTTAGGTGGGATGGATCAAGCATTAGCCGCCGCTGCTAGACTGGCAGAAATCGAAGAATACAACCTTATTTCTTACCCTAAAATCGAACCAGAATTTGAAGACTTTATTTCTGTTATGGGGCCATTTAGCCGTATAGAAGAAGAATTACTTGCGAATTATCCCAAAGAAATAAATCTATTTTTAACTAGCTTGTCAGGGCAAGAAAATCGTGCTAAGGTCCAGCTTCGCTTGCCTTATGCGTTAGAAATTAAGTAATGCATGGATGTAAAAGATAAGGCCTTAGCCCAAAAAATATATCTCTATCTAGCGGCATTGTTTATCACCTCTTTAGTGGTGTCTAACTTAATATTTCAAAAGTTCTTCTTTTGGTACCCTTTTGATACCGCTATAATGGGCGTGCCATTATTTGAACTTTCTGTAGGGATTTTACCTTATCCCATTACTTTTTTGATCACAGATCTTATCTCAGAAATTTATGGACAAAAACGGGCTAACCAGGTCGTAGTTGCGGGTATATTTGCTTCTTTTTTTTCGATTGGGATTTTATTAGTAGCTGGTGCTGCTCCAGCTATTACTACATCCCCCATCGATAATGCGACTTTTACAAAGGTATTCTCTTTATCACCCTTAGCAGTTTTAGCGTCTATGATAGCCTATCTTTTCGCGCAGCTTATCGATATTAGAATTTACCATCTCTGGAAAAATTTAACCCAAGGGAAACACCTTTGGCTCCGCAATAATTTTTCGACTTTTGCTTCTCAAATTATTGATTCCAGTACAGTGATTTTGCTGTTGTGTCTTTTTGGAGTATTGCCCTGGGAGCTTTTTTGGGGCTTGACGCTGTCGAGTATAGTCTTTAAGGTTTTAGTCGCCGCAATCGACACTCCTTTCTTATATTTGTTTGTTCATTTCTTTAGACGTCGATTTAACCTAAAGATTGGACAAGAAATCAAGCTAGATTAACGATGGAAGAAACCCAAGCTGTAAGAATCAATAAATACTTGAGCGAAATAGGCTATTGTTCTAGACGGGCTGCAGATAAATTGATTCAAGAAGAACGCATCACCGTGAATGGAAAGCCGGTAGAGATGGGCTTGAAGGTTACTCCAAAAGATGAAATCACTGTGGATGGTATTGTGGTTGATCAAGCGGGAGACAAACCTGTTTATATCGCCTTTAATAAGCCTGTAGGGATTGTCTGTACCACAGATACCCGTGTAGAGAAAGACAATATCATTGACTATATCAATTTTCCTACTCGCATTTTTCCTATTGGACGTCTAGATAAACCTTCCGAAGGATTAATCTTTTTGACAAACGATGGTGATATTGTCAATAAAATACTTCGTGCCCGCAATCAACACGAAAAAGAATATGTGGTCACAGTAAATCGACCTATCACAGAAGAGTTTATTCAGAAGATGGCTGCAGGGGTTCCTATCTTAGATACAGTAACACGTCCGTGTAAAGTCAAGCAAACTCACAAAAAGGAGTTTCGTATCATTTTGACCCAGGGCTTGAATCGTCAAATTCGTCGAATGTGTGAATACCTAGATTATCGTGTAGTTACCCTTAAACGAGTGCGCATTATGAATGTTTCTTTAGATGTAGGTAAAGGGAAATGGCGTCATTTAACGAAAAAAGAAATGGCCGAAATTAATTGTCTTGTTGCAGACTCGACAAAGACCTTTGAGGGTTAAGAAACGGTCAGCTCTACTACTAAGCCTTCATTACTTCTTACATTAAAAACAGTATTGTCTTCAAAGATGAGGTATTGTCCTTTCACGCCTTTTAATACTCCAGTATATTGTTCTTCTTTGACTAGATTAAGACTTTTTACTTTTTCTGGATAGCGTTCAACTGGAAAGGGAAGGGGTGTCAAACTTTCGTCCCGAATAATATAGGGCTTTAGCTCATTGGGTAAAGCATCAATCGCCTTGTTGCGTTCGAGCGTCCAGTCAATTTCAGGTACTTCATTAAACTGTAGCATCTTTCTCCAGTTGGTTTTATCAGAGAAATATTCTTTTAAAGCGACTTCTCCTACCCCTGCTAGGTAGCGATTAGGAATTTCAAGTAATGCCATGGCTTGATGCGCCCCTTGATCAATCCACCGAGTGGGAACTTGACTCTTACGGGTGATTCCCACCTTGAGATGAGACGAGAGAGCCAGATAAACAATATGGGGTTGTAATTGTATTTTTTTCTCATAGGCTAAATCTCTATCTTCAATATCTAAATGTGCTTTACTTAATTCTGGTCGCATGATCCAATCCCCCGCTTGTGGACTTTCAAAAAAACACTTTTTACAAAAGCCTTGTCTGAAAATAGGTTCGGTCTTTTGACAGTTCAAACATTCATATCCTTTTAGGCTTAGGCTCAAACTTTTATTGATACATTGATTCATGTTGAGCACATGTTGGGGGAGATCTAGGTAATATTGTACCTCTTGATCAACAGTAGTAAGCATTTTTTTAAGTACACCAGAGAACATATCGACGGAAAGAATTAAATTTATGCTAAAGATAAAGATTCTATGGCGATCCCATTATTTAATTCCATTGCTTCTTGGTTTCTAAAGAAACGCATTCATCAAATTGAGTTGTTTATCAAATACCCCAATGAAGTTCAGCAAGAGGTATTACAAGATTTATTAGGCTTCGCCAAAAAAACAAAGATCGGCTATCAGTACGACTTTAGTTCTATACATCAGTATAGCGAGTTTGCCCGTCGTGTGCCCATAGTTACTTATGAAGACCTTACTTCAGAAATCACAGCAGGTCGTCAAGGTGAGGATAATATTCTTTGGCCCACGCCCATCAAGTGGTATGCAAAGTCTAGTGGCACCACTAACGCAAAAAGCAAGTACATCCCTGTAAGTGTAGAAGCACTAGATGATTGTCATTATAAGGCGGGGAAAGATATGCTTTCCCTCTATATCAATAACAATCCAGAGGCACAGTTGTTTAATGGGAAAACCCTTCGTCTGGGGGGGAGTCAAGAGTTGTATCAAAATGAGCGAAATGCTTTTGGCGACTTATCTGCGATAATGACAGACAACCTTCCTTTTTGGGCAGAATTGAATTGCACCCCAAGTTTGAAGGTTTCTTTAATGTCAGAATGGGAAGCAAAGATGCAGGCCATTATTGCAGAGAGTTCACAAGAAAATGTAACTGGCCTAATGGGGGTGCCGTCATGGATGCTGGTTTTATTGCACAAGCTACTCGACCAATACCCAGGGAAAAGTCTCAAAGACATTTGGCCCAATATAGAAGTGTACTTTCACGGGGGAGTAAGTTTTCGACCATACCGCAGTCAATATGAATCACTTTTAAAAGATCACTCACTGCAGTTTTATGAAATTTACAATGCTTCCGAAGGTTTTTTTGCCATACAAGACCGCAATGATTCTGATGAACTGTTGTTGATGTTAGACTATGGGATCTTTTATGAGTTTATTCCCTTAGGGGAAGACGATGCGGCGATTATACCCCTGGATCAGGTAAAATTAGGGGTGCGTTATACCCTTGTAATCACGACAAATGGCGGCTTGTGGCGTTATAAAATTGGCGATGTAGTGCAGTTTACTTCCTTGTCTCCTTATCGCATTCAAATTGCTGGAAGAACAAAGCATTATATCAACGCTTTTGGAGAAGAACTAGTTGTTGAAAATGCCGATCGCGCCATCTCTGTGGCTGCTTTAACCTGCGATGTTGAGGTAATAGATTATTCGGTTGCGCCCATTTTTATGGAAGGAAATAAAAAAGGAAGTCACGAATGGATGATAGAGTTCAAAAAAGCCCCAAAGGATTTAATGCAATTCCAATCTGTATTAGACCAGGAATTGAAAGGCTTGAATTCTGATTATGAAGCAAAAAGGTATAAAGATATGACCATGATTTTGCCCAAAATTAGTGTGGCTAAAGAGGGGCTGTTTTATCGCTGGCTAGAATATAATAAAAAGCTAGGGGGACAACACAAGATCTCACGCTTGTCCAATGATCGAAAATTGATGGATAGTTTACTCGAAATGAATGTTTAAGAAACCGCTTTAAGTTTAGAAGGATTAGCCTTTTTAAGTTGTTGTTCGGCATAGACCTTAGTAACTTTAAGAGTGGTTTTATCTCCTCCTGGCATTTCAAACATGGCTTGATTGAGAATGGCTTCACACAAAGAGCGTAAACCTCTTGCCCCTAAATTGTACTCTAATGCCTTTTCTACAATATAATCAAGGGCTCCACTGGTAAACTCTAATTTAATTCCATCGAGTTCAAATAGCTTTTCATATTGCTTTGTCAAGGCGTTTTTAGGTTCTGTCAAGATAGAACGTAGCGTTTTTCCGTCTAGGGGATGCATAAAAGTAAGCACAGGTAAACGACCAATAATTTCTGGGATTAACCCAAAAGATTTTACATCCTTAGGATTAATGTATTGCAATAAATTTTCCTTGTCAATTTCTTCGGTAGAAGAGGCTGTTTTATAACCTATTGCTTGAAGGTTGAGACGTTTATTTATTTCTCTTTCGATTCCATCAAAGGCACCACCGGCAATAAATAAAATATTAGAGGTGTCAACTTCAATGAATTTTTGATCGGGATGTTTTCTACCTCCTTTTGGTGGAACATTTACAACCGTTCCTTCTAGTAGTTTAAGTAAGGCTTGTTGTACCCCTTCTCCAGACACATCGCGGGTGATAGAGGGGTTGTCGCCTTTACGGGCAATCTTATCAATTTCATCGATAAAAACAATGCCTTTTTGAGCATTTTCAACATCGTAGTCTGCGGCTTGTAAAAGGCGTGTTAAAATACTTTCAACATCTTCTCCCACATAGCCTGCTTCTGTTAAAATTGTTGCATCGACAATTGCTAAAGGTAGTTGCAGCATTTTCGCAATGGTCTGCGCTAAAAGGGTTTTCCCAGTTCCTGTTTGCCCTACGAGTAGCAGATTACTCTTTTGAATTTCAATTTCTTCTTCAACCTTTGGATTGAGGATTCTTTTGTAGTGATTATAGACGGCAACAGAAAGTACTTTTTTAGCTTCTGTTTGTCCAATCACAAATTGATCTAAGAAGCTTTTTATTTCTTTGGGTGGTTTGAGTTCAAAACTTGTAGAGAGCTGATCGTCTTCTGTTCCTTCTTCTGAAACAATTCCATGTGCTTGTTCGATGCATCGATCACAAATGTGTGCATCTAGTCCTGCAATTAAAAGATCTGTTTGTGGTTTTGCACGACCGCAAAAGGAGCAACTCAACTCTTCACTCATGGAGCTTTATTTTTTATTTTGTCAATACTTCGTCGACCATGCCATAGGCTTTTGCCTCTTCTGCTTTCATCCAGTAATCACGGTCACTGTCTTGGTTCACCTTTTCTAGGGTTTGTCCAGAGTGCTTTGCGATAATTTGGTACAACTCGTCTTTGAGTTTTAAAATTTCTCTTGCTGTGATTTCAATATCAGAGGCTTGCCCTTGCGCTCCCCCTAAAGGTTGGTGAATCATTACACGAGAGTGGGGTAGTGCAGTTCTTTTACCTTCTTGTCCAGCGCAAAGTAAAACAGCTCCCATAGAAGCGGCCATTCCT
The DNA here is from genome assembly GCA_022424955.1 of Flavobacteriaceae bacterium. Lineage (GTDB taxonomy): Bacteria > Bacteroidota > Bacteroidia > Flavobacteriales > Flavobacteriaceae > Arcticimaribacter. The sequence continues at coordinate 16,994 of JAKMGK010000069.1, read as the reverse complement.
GTACAAATAGTGGCTACATCTGGAGAAATGTACTGCATAGTGTCATAAATACCCAATCCAGCATAAACACTCCCACCAGGAGAGTTGATATACATTTGTATATCGCGTTTAGGATCAACGCTTTGTAAAAACAATAATTGCGCTTGAATCACATTGGCAACTTGATCGTCAATGGCTGTTCCCAGGAACATCACACGATCCATCATTAATCTTGAGAAGACATCCATCTGTGCAACATTCATTTGTCGCTCCTCTATAATATAAGGGGTCATGCTGCTTGTGATTTTATCAAAATGCATGGCGCTTATACCATGGTGTTTTGTGGCGTACTTCTTAAACTCTTTTCCGTAATTCATTTGCAATGTTTTTTTATATAACTAAATGTACACAAATTTATTGTGCATCCCCATAGGCCTCTTTAACAAAGGTATCATAGTTTACCTTTTTTACTTTGAGGTTAGCATTCTCTTTATAAAAGTCTAATAATTTTTTACTCATCAATTGGTCCGATAATCGCTTTGTTTCTTCTTGGTTGCTAAAGATTCGTGCAGCGATATCGTCTAAGTCTTTCTCAGAAGGATCTATTTGCCGATATTGCGCCATTTGTTGCTTGATCATTCCTTTAGCAAAGTCTTGTAATTCTTCAAATTGAATTTGTAAATCGTGTGCTTTGATTAAAGCGCCTTCGATCAATTGATAACGAATTCCTTTTTCAGATTTCTCATACTCTTCTGCTGCTTCTTCTTCCGTTAAAGGTTTTTCTCCTGTGTTTTGTAGCCAACGCACTAAGAATTCTTTCGGTAAGTCAAATTTAGTTTCGTTAATTAAACTTTCGGTTACATCATTGAGTAACTTTTGCTCTGTTTGCTGTTCGAATTGTTTTTCAACTCCTTCTTTAATCTTAGTCTTTAGATCAGTGACATTTTTCACAGTTCCTGGCTCATATAATTTATCAAATAATTCTTGATCAAGTTCAGCTAGGGTGCGTTTATTGGCTTCAGTAACAGTAAGCGTTACTTCTTTAGGGGCTTCTTCTAATTTATCGACTGTGATCCCTAGTGCACGAGCTAATACGTGGTCTTCTTTAAATAAACCTTTGGTTTTTAAAGTAATTGTATTGTTTAATCCAGCCGCTTTTAATGCGTCTAAATTCTTTTTCCCTTTTAATTGCTCCCATTCAATGGTAGTGGTGGCGTCAATACCAGCTTCTTCATTAGTCACTTTAAGACTAAGTTCTAGTCCTTCTTCAATAGCTGTTTGGGCTTCGATTTTCCCGTATTGTTTTTGCAAGTATTCCACTTGCTCTTGGACCATTTTTTTATCAGCTTCAATTTGATATTGAGTGACTGCTTTCTTTCCTTTCATTTTTACTTCAAAAGCCGGAGCAAGGCCTAATTCAAATTCAAAAGACAGCTGGTCTGCTTTCCAATCGATTTTTTCTTGCATTACAGGTAAAGGATTCCCTAATAACTCAAGCTTTTCGTCTTGAATGTATTTATTGAGGTTTTCTTGCAAGAGTTTATTCACCTCGTCTGCAGTAACGGCAGTTTCATATTGTTTTTTAATCATTCCCATAGGGACATGACCTTTTCTAAAGCCGGGGATGTTTGTGCTTTTTCGGTAATCTTTTAAAATATTATCCACCTTTTCGGCAAAGTCATTTTGTTCGATTGAAATAGCTACTTTGGCATTTAGGGCATCGACGTCTGTTCTAGTAATTTGCATGAATATTTTCTCAATAAATTAGGGCGCAAAAATAAGGCATTAAAATGGTTCTACAAACCTGAATTCAAGGAGATTTCGTTGTTTTTATGCTTCGCCAAAGAATTGGGTGGGTTCTTACAAAATAAAATGTTACATTTGCAGCCTGAATTAATAACCCTGAGCGTCGGGCACGCTCAAAATTAATATGATATGCCAGTAAAAATTAGATTACAAAGACACGGAAAGAAAGGAAAACCATTTTATTGGGTAGTCGCTGCAGATGCACGTGCAAAGCGTGATGGGCGTTACCTTGAAAAAATTGGAACCTATAATCCCAACACTAACCCAGCTACCGTTAACATCAATGTTGACACTGCTGTAAAGTGGTTAGAAAATGGGGCACAACCCACAGATACTGCAAGAACATTATTATCCTATAGAGGTGTAATGTTAAAGCACCATTTGAATGGTGGTGTCCGTAAAGGCGCTCATACGCAAGAAGAAGCTGATGCTAAATTCGAAGCTTGGGCAACAGAAAAAGAAGCTAAAATCCAAGCGAAAGTAGAAGGATTGACAAAAGCCGAGGCCGATGAACGTGCTAAGGCTCTAGCAGCTGAAAAAGAAGTGAACGAAAAGCGTATCGCTGACGCAAAAGCAGTCGAAGAAGAAGCTATTGCTGCAGAAGCTGCTGCAAAAGCCGAAGCAGAGGAAGAAGCTGCCGCAGAAGAAGCGACAGAAGAAGCACCTGCTGCTGAAGAAGCAAAAGAAGAGGTTGCTGAAGAAGCAACAGAAGAAGCGACAGAAGAAGCACCTGCTGCTGAAGAAGCAATAGAAGAGGTTGCTGAAGAAGCAACAGAGGACGCTGCTGAGGACGCTCCTGCTGCAGAATAAATTATTTTACGATGAAGAAAGAAGAATGCTTCTATCTGGGAACCATCGTATCAAAATTCAGTTTTAAGGGAGAAGTGTTAGCGAAGCTAGACACCGATAATCCCGAAGATTTCACCCAATTGGAATCAATCTTTGTTGAAGAAAAACAAAGATTGGTTCCTTTTTTTATTGAGCGTGCTCAATTGCAAAAATCACAATTACTTAGAATAAAGTTTGAGGATATTGAGACTGAAGAGGAAGCAGATCACTTGATTAAAAAAGCGCTTTATCTTCCATTAGCCGTTTTACCAGAACTAGAAGGAAACAAGTTTTACTATCACGAAGTTATAGGATTTACTATAGGGGAAGAAGGTCAAGACGCTATTGGAACGATTAGTAGAGTGATTGATCAAACCGCGCAAGCCCTCTTCGAGGTAAAAGGTGAAAAAGAAATTCTTATCCCTATTCACGATGATTTTTTAGTTAAAGTAGATCGTGTCAACAAACATATTAGTGTGAATCTTCCCGAAGGCTTTATTTCTCTTTACCAATAGATGACCTCTCCTTTTTTTCAGTTTCAACAATTTTCTGTTCGCCAGCGTGATAGTGCGATGAAGATAGGGACAGATGGTGTCTTATTAGGTGCGTGGAGCAATATAGATGCTCAAGCAAAGAAAGTTTTAGACATTGGAACTGGAACGGGTTTAATCGCATTAATGTTAGCCCAACGTTTTCCCCTTATTGAGATAGATGCTATTGAGATGGATCAAGCAGCGGCGGAAGAAGCCAATTTTAATTTTGCTGCGAGCCCGTGGTCAGAGCGGTTAAATTGCACTCCCATTAGTCTGCAAGTTTTCCGCACAGCTTCTTCGGTCATTTATGACCATATTATTTGCAACCCTCCTTTTTATCAAGGGACCTATTCCATTGAGAAGAAGGCAAGAGATCAAGCCCGTAATCATACATTTTTGCCTTTGAACGAACTCTTCTCTGGAATAAATCAATTCTTGTCTTCTCAAGGAAGTTGTAGTATTGTATTGCCTATTGCATACAAAGATTTGGCAAGCGAAGAAGCAGAAAAACAGCAGCTATATCTAAAGCGTTTTACCGCTGTAAAAGGGAATGATTATGCTCCGTTCAAACGCGCTTTGTTGTCTTATTCTCGACAGCCTTCAAGCTGTGAGTCAACAGAACTAATTTTAGAAAAAGAACGTCATCAACGTACCCAGGCCCATCAAGCTTTAGTTAAAGACTTCTATCTACCTAAGCCTTAAAAATCAAAGACAAATCCAAAAGAGGGTAAGGGAGTTTCTGTGCGGTCTGTATCGATTTGGACTAAACTTCTAGGATTGATTTCTGTTCCATCTTCATTACGTGCGATACCGTACTCTAATGGTCGCGGAACTGCTTTTGCTAAGAAGTTTTGAACTTCTAGATAGAAGTTAAAAGAAAGCCTTTTGAAATTCCATTTTTTATCAATGCGAATGTCTCCTTGGCTAAATATATCAAGCGTTACATCTCCAAGACGGTTATAATCCATTACAATACGTGGATAAGCGACTAAACTTGCAGCAATATCTGTGGGAACATAAGGTGTTTCTCCTGCATAACGATACCGTAGTGACACCTCCCAGTTGCGTTTTAATTTATACCCTCCTGTAAATGAGAGTAAATTTCTGCTATCCCAAACTGTGGGAAGTAAAGGTCCGTTCGCACGACTAAATTCACTAAAGAAATGGGTATAAGCTAAAACTCCATAAAAGTTTTTGGTTAGTTTTTGTTGGAATAAAACTTCGATTCCACTACTTTTTCCTTTTCCAGTATCTACAACAGGTTCGTTTCCTAAGACTTCAAAACCTCCTCCTTTGTTCGCAAGGGAAACTTGATCAAGAACAGATACAGGATATTGACTGTAGTCTTTGATAAAACCTTCTACTGTTATCCTAGCGGTAGGTGTCCAGTTGTATTCTACCCCAAAGACATAGTGATCACTTTGGGTATAACGGTTATTTTTATTGATAAAATTTCCTTGTAAGTCTTGAAAGCCTAACATGGTGTAGGGGGGTATTTTATAGTAACGCCCCACAGAAGCGTTGAGTTTCCATCGTTGATCTGAACTAAGTTGATAGCTAGCCGCAAGGCGAGGAGAAAGATTATCAATTAAAGAAGATCCTGTAGTAAAGCTGTCAGCATCTAGCCTTAAACCAAAAGATAAGGAGAGCTTATCCTCTAAATAAGAGCGACTCGCTTTTCCAAAGAATCCATATTTCATAAAATCAATCGAGCTAGCATAATTAAAGTTTTCTAATAGCCCCAGGGTCTCATTAGAATAATTAGAAAATTGAAGATTAGCACCATAACTCAATTTCCATTCAGATGAAAATTGGGTTACATGAAGACGCAGTTTTGTCTCTTGCTCAACAGCGTCGTTTTCAAATAAAAGCCCAGTTTGATTTTCATTATCTGAGAAACGGCTAAATACATTTTGCAGTCGATTTGTGCTAAGGGTTGTTTGCATACGCCCTTTACCACTCTTGAATTTCCTTTTCCATGAAAGTCCAACCGTGTTAGTCTTTTGTTTTATAATGGGTACTTGTTCTATGGTAGATTGTTGTTCTGCATCAAATTCATCTGGAGCAACCACAGAAAAGTCATCTATAGATCCCAGTCCTATAAAACTAATACTATTAAAGGCGTCAATAGTGTGGTTGATTTTCCATTGATAATCCCAATAATCAGGACGAATAGGGAGTCCCACTAATTCAAAGACGAATTGTAAATAACTGCGTCTTGCAGATAACATCAAGGTGGTGTTTGAGCGTTCTTTATCTCCCTTAAAAAGCGGTGTGTTAAGCGTAACACCCGCTTCACTAGCCCCTATGCGAACCTTAGTTGCCATCTCTGTAGCGTTTCCATCGCGTTGCTCAAACGCTAAAACCCCAGAAAGAGGATTGTCATATTCTGCCCCAAAAGCAGAAGATGAAAGGGTTACTTCTCGTACAAAATCAACATTGAGCATCCCGACTGGTCCACCGGCACTCCCTTGTGTACTAAAGTGGTTGATGTTGGGGATTTCAACCCCATCTAAATAATAAACGGTTTCGTTAGGGGCTCCACCACGAATAATAAAATCATTGCGAAAACCTCCAATTGAAGGAGATATACCTGGTAAACTTTGGGCTACTTTCGCAATATCATTATTTCCACCTGGATAGGTCTCAATTTCTACTGCAGATAAAGATTGTGTAGAAAGTGGGGTTTCTTTTGAAGTACGAAAAGGGCTTTTGGCCACCACCACTTCGTCAAGACTTTCAGAGAGCTCGTCAAGTTTAAAGAGTAGATCTGCTGTTCCAACCGATTTGACAATAACATTGAACTTTGTTTGTGAACCATAGCCTAGAAAATTTGCTTCGATATTATAGGTCTGAGGGGGGACATCATTTATAGTGAAATATCCTTCTGCATCTGTTACGACTCCTATTGTAGTTTCGTTGATGATTACGGTAGCTCCTTCGAGCGGTAGAAGACTTTGGTTGTCAATAACCCTTCCGGTTAAACGACCATTGTTTTGTGCATTAAGGGAGAAGATTCCCAAACTAAGGAAAATAACAAGTAAACGATTGAGCATTTTTTTTTAAGCAAAAGTAAGCCTGTATGGTCTAAGTCCCAAAAAAATGTTTAACTATATTAATGTTTTAGTTAAACAATATTTAATCGTTTTTCTTTTTCCTTCTTTTTTTGTTACTGGCTTTTTCAAGCTCTTTTAGTTTTTTCTCTTCTTGTTGTAGGGTGTATTCTTCTCTTAGCCCTTCTAAATCTTCCTTGGTTATTTTCTCTTGATCTGGGGCTTGTAATGCAGCGTCTTCAACATTAAAGGCTGCTTTATCTGTTTGTTGACGCATGATTTCTTTTGCCGCCTTAAGGTTGTAGTAGACCCCTTGATCTATCATTTTATTAGCTACATAATTTTCTTTTTTCTTTTTATCCCATCGAATAAAAATAAATCCACTTTGAGATTCTTCATTGTAAATTACCCTAAAAATCTTAGAGTGATTGGGTAAATTTTGATAGACTGAAATTTCATCTACGCTATATCCTGCTAAAGACATAAGTTCCTGGACAAAATCTTTCTGACCATTGATTGAATTATCATTGATAGGGTCTTGAAATACAATTTCTTTTACTGTATTTTGATCTGTAGATTGTGCTAAAATTATTCCTCCCCAAAATAGAAATAGTAAGTTCAAATAGTTAAAACTCATGGTTAGTTTTGGTCTTAAAATACAAAAAAATTAAGTAAAGAGTGGGGGCATAAAGCAAGGTTTCGATTCCATGTAAAAAGTCACTTTTTAAATAAAATCTGTTAACACCAATGAGTGAAGCGGTAATGCTTAATAAAACCAATCCTGCAGTAAAATATGCGATTGATTTTGTTTTATGTCTAAGGTAGACAATGATGCATAAGGCAGCAGCAAAACTCAAAGTTGCCGAATAAATAATGATGGGAATAAATAATTCTTTTAGGTTGGGTTCGATAAAATACATCAATAAGAGGTAGTAAATCCCGTAAACTAAAAGCGGGAGAATATATTTCCATTTTTTGAACAATTCGATTAAGGGCTCTTCTTTCTCTCTATTTAAAGCAAAATATAATGGAAGCCCCCCAATAGGTCATTAATGCCGAGATGAAATAATAAAAGTCATCACTCATGACGATTACATCCCCAATTAAACAAAAGCTTAAAATGAAATACAAGCTTTGATCTTTCCCTACGGTAATGTGATAGTCATATATCAAAGGGAGTGTAAGAAAAGGGGTTAAGATTAAGGCAACGATATCCATTCCTAACATTCTTGAAATGATGATAATTATCGTGGCGATTAAAAATATTATTCGCGGTTAAGTAGAAAGATGACTAACTAGCATAGAATAGGTTAAGCGTTTTTTTGGGTTTGATGATCTATTACAAAATAGAGGTAAATTAGATAATGTGCTAAAATAAAAATAATTCGGACACTTAGCGGGATAATGGTATTCCCTTGATTAAATAGTTGATAGCAAATAATACTTGCATCTAAAAACAATAAAAGAATTCCAATCAAAAGGTAAAATCGAAACTGGTTTTTAGAATCTTCTAAATAATATATGGTAGCAGTAAAAAATAAGGAATGTTATGGTTAACGCATAGGTTGTAATCACCCCAAAAAAACCTTTAAATTTGGTCCTAAATGTGTTATGATAAGGATAAAGTATATGAGATATATGATTAAGGGGATGATTCTCTTAGGGTTTCTTAAATTTTTATAAAAAGGAACATCAAGATGCTGTATGATTACATAAGTGTAAAGCAGAATAGCAGCCCAGAAACAAATTATCCCTATGATTGTTGTTAAAGGGGTTTCTCCTATTAAAAATAAGCTGCCAATCCATGAAATGAATTGAATTAAAAAATAAGCACTATCTCTTTTTTTATGAGAAATGTAATAAAGAATTAAAAGTGGAATCAAAAGTGGTTTTGTGATTAAATCAATAAGGGTGTTTTGTGTGTAAAGTTCCCAGATATTCATCAGCGCCACAATCCAAAATAATCCACTACATAGAAAGGGCAAAGCATTTCTTTTGTTCGCATCTAAAAAACATACTTAAATATACAATATTTAAATAAACTCTTTTTTGGCTAGAAAAGTGGCAATCAAAAACTGTGCTGGGATATAAGTTGCCATGACCCAGGGCCCAAAAATTTTTTGTCTAAAATAGAAGGCGTCAAAAGCAATCATACTATCTGAGATGACAAACAACAGGCAGCCTGTCGCAAGGTAAATCGCTTTTATACTGCCTTTTTCTAGTGCAATTAAAACGCCTAAAAATCCAGTTGTACATAAAGTAAGTGCATATAAGGTTACGGGGATTTGAAGCACTCCCAATCGAGGAAACATCAACACTAGCATAGCCAATAGATAGCCCCCTAGCAGGAGTAAAGGGAGTAAGGCTTTTTTCTTTTTAAGCTGTTCCCACAATTGACCTTTCAAATGGGTTAGTATTAGGCGACAATAAAGTAATTGTGTTACCCAAAAGGCAGCAATTCCCGTGATGAAAAATGCGGTTCCGCTGGGGATTAAAAAAAGATCTCCTAGCCATGAAAAAAGCAAGGCCATTAAGTATAGACGAGAGGGAGAATAACCATTCCACACATACCCCATCAAGGCTGGAATGATAAGCGTTTTACTTCCATGGGCTAGTAAATCAATTTGCAAGACTTGCCCCATCAAGTTTAAGCCACCTGCCAGAAGGAACAATAAAAAAAAAACACGCTTACTTTGCACTCTTCTAAGTTATACTTTTTTCACTACATAGGTTACTACCCCCCAAATAATCAGTTGATTATCTTCGGTTACTTTAATGGGCTTATAATTGGGATTTTCTGGCATCAGAAAGATGCATTCTGCTTCTACTTTCAGTCTTTTTACAGTGAACTCACCGTCGATAAAGCACACTGCAATGGCATTGTCTTCGGGTTCTTTACTACGATCAATTACTAGTAAATCTCCATCATCTAAACCTGCGCCTTGCATAGATTGCCCGTCCACTCTGGCATAAAAAGTAGCTTCTTCGTTTTTAACAACTTCTTGGTCAATGCTAATGCGCAATTCTTTAAAATCGTCTGCTGGTGATGGAAAACCTGCCGAAACCCCCGTGTGGGCTAAAGGGATGTCTTTAATATTATCTTCGTTAGGTTTGAAAAAAACCAGGGTTTTATTGGGCTGTTTCATCTTTTTTGTGGGAATAAACACGGATTATATCGTTGAGTTCTGTAGTGAAACGCGGGGAGAGATGTTCTTGTCTCATCTTCCATGTCTTATTGAGATCTTGATTAGCAAGTTTAATACGGTTAGGGCCAAAGCGACGATGCAAGCGGTCAATCGTTTGCATAAGGGAATCGTGCTTGTTTTGATTGGCATGAAAAAGGTTGAGTTGTCGTTCATTAGAAGGGCTTAAGCCCATTAAAATCACGCCTGCTTTTTTATAGTCAATTCCTTTTTTAAAAATATTTTTTAATCCAAAGATGGCATATTGTGCTAGAATGATACTAGAGTCTGTCGCATAGGGGAGGGTGATTACGCAGCTATTGCGGTATTGTTCACTTCCTTCTTTATGGGGATTACTACGGACAAAAACCATTAAAGCAGCGCAGCTGCTTTTTTGCTGGCGTAATTTTTCTGCACAACTTGTGGCATAGGTTACAAGGCGTTCTTCAACTTCCCAATATTGGGATAAGGTAGATTGAAAACTGCGGGTAGTGGTGATGGATTTTTTAGCGGGTTGGGTATCGTCTAATTGGATATAGGGCAGGCCTAACAAATCTTTTTTCAATCTCAGCTCTAGCACACTCATATGCTTTCGAATCCAGCTATCGGGTAGGTTAGAAAAATCATAGGCTGTTTTGACACCTTGTTTTTCTAAACGTTTAGCGTGTTGCCGCCCAATGCCCCAGATGTCTTTTACGCCAGTCCATTTTAAAGCTTTAACGCGTTGTTTGTCGGTCGCCATAAGATAGACACCGCCTGTTTTGTCATTGTATTTTTTAGCAATCTTATTAGCGATTTTAGCCAGCCCTTTAGTGGGGGCAATACCCACTGAAACGGGAATACCCGTCCATTGCTGTACTTGCTTTTTCATGGCGCGACCTTGTGTGTCAAGGTCAAAATGTTCAAAGCCTTTGAATTGTAAAAAGGCTTCGTCTATGCTGTAGATTTCAATGTCTGGTGTATAGCGTTCTAAGATCTTCATCACGCGACTACTCATATCTCCATAGAGTGGATAATTAGAAGAAAAGACTTTGATGTTTTGGCGATTGAAGAGGTCTTTGTATTGAAATGCAGGGGCGCCCATAGGGATGCCTAGCGCTTTAGCTTCATTACTTCGCGCGATAACACAGCCGTCATTATTAGATAGGATTACCACGGGTTTCCCTTCCCATTGCGGTTGAAAAACCCGCTCACAAGAGGCGTAAAAATTATTGCAATCTACTAGTGCGAACATCAATCAAAAATACATATTTATGATACTAAAAGAGGCAGATTTATCGGGTTAATTCTACTGCTTTTTCACCTTTACTTTTTGGGGGAGGTAAAAGTTCAAGCTTGTTAGAATTATAACAATAAAAAAAAGCTTATAATAAAGTAAAATAGGGGTGCACTCGATAAATTAAATATTGTAATTTTGAATAATTAGATTTGACAGATCCAACAGCAATGGATAAATACTCTTTTTTGAACGCAGCGCATACGGCTTATTTTGCGCAATTGTACGACCAGTACTTACAAAAACCCGATAGTGTAGAGCCTAGTTGGCGAGCATTTTTTCAAGGTTTTGATTTTGGAATAGAAAATAGTGGCAATGTTGCTGCTGCAGAAATTGCGCCAGAAGTGCCAGAGCACTTACAGCGAGAATTCAAAGTGGTTCAATTGATTGATGCTTATCGCAAGCGTGGGCATTTATTTACTAAAACCAATCCAGTGCGGGATCGACGTACTTATCAACCCAATTTAGCCCTTGAAAACTTTGGTTTAACCCAGGCAGATCTCAACGAGACTTTTAATGCGGGGGAAACCATGGGAATAGGCCCAGCGACTTTAGCTAAAATCATTGAGCATTTAGAGCAAATCTATTGTGACTCAATAGGGGTAGAGTATATGTATATTCGCGATCCCGAAAAAGTTAATTGGATTCAACAACGTTTAAATATTAACAATAATCACCCTACTTTTTCTGTAGCACAGAAAAAACATATTCTTAAAAAACTCAATCAAGCGGTTTCTTTTGAAAACTTCTTGCATACAAAATATGTGGGCCAAAAGCGATTTTCCTTAGAAGGAGGCGAATCACTTATTCCAGCTTTAGATGCAGTTGTAGAAGCAGCAGCAGATCAAGGAGTCGAAGAGTTTGTTATGGGAATGGCACACAGAGGGCGTTTAAATACCCTAACCAATATCTTTGGCAAGTCAAGCCGTGATATTTTTTCTGAGTTTGATGGAAAAGATTATGAAGAAGTCGTTTTTGATGGCGATGTAAAATATCACTTGGGATGGACCTCTAAACGCAGTACAGACAGTGGTAAAAAAATCAACATGAATATCGCGCCCAACCCTTCTCACCTTGAGACAGTAGGAGCTGTTGTTGAAGGAATTACACGGGCTAAGCTTGAAAATAAATACGATTTTGACACAAATAAGGTACTGCCCATTATTGTACACGGAGATGCGGCCATCGCAGGACAAGGCTTACCATATGAAATTGTTCAAATGGCACGTTTGAAAGGCTATGGAACGGGAGGAACAGTGCACATTGTAGTTAATAATCAAATTGGATTTACCACCAATTATCTTGATGCAAGATCCTCTACTTATTGTACTGATGTGGCTAAAGTGACCCTTTCACCTGTGCTTCATGTCAATGCAGATGATGCCGAAGCAGTAGTACACGCGACCTTATTTGCTTTAGATTATCGAATGAAATTTGGGCGAGATGTCTTTATTGACCTATTAGGTTATCGTAAATATGGTCATAACGAAGGAGATGAACCTCGTTTCACTCAACCTAAACTCTACAAAGCCATTTCGAAGCACAAAAATCCTAGAGATATTTATGCAGCTCAATTAATCGATCAAGGGATTATCACTCAAGCCGATATCAAGCAAATGGAAAAAGAGTACAAAGACTCTTTAGAAATTGATTTAGCAGACTCTCGAAAAATTGAAAAAACCGAAATCACTCCTTTTATGCAAGACGAGTGGAAAGGCTTTGTGAGAGTAGATGAATCTGAAATGATGCAGCCTGTAAAAACAGCCGTCAATAAAAAAACCTTGACCAATGTTGCTAAAGCCATTACAAAATTACCTTCTGATAAAAAATTCTTAAGAAAGATTGAAAAACTCATTGGAGACCGCAAGCGCATGTTTTTTGAAAACGATGCAATGGACTGGGCCATGGGAGAATTATTAGCCTATGGAAGTTTACTTGTTGAGGGACACGATGTACGTATTTCTGGGCAAGATGTTGAAAGAGGAACTTTTTCTCACAGACATGCCATTGTCAAAGCAGAAGAATCTGAAGAAGAAAACATTTTACTCAATCATATCCTAGAAGAACAGGGGCGTTTAAGAATTTACAACTCCCTTTTATCAGAATATGGCGTGCTAGGTTTTGACTATGGTTATGCTATGGCAAGTCCAAATGCTTTAACCATTTGGGAAGCTCAATTTGGAGACTTTTCAAACGGGGCGCAGATCATGATCGATCAATACATCTCTGCCGCAGAAGATAAATGGAAACTTCAAAATGGAATTGTCCTTCTTTTACCCCACGGTTACGAAGGTCAGGGCGCAGAGCACTCCTCTGCTAGAATGGAACGCTATTTACAATTATGTGCAAAAGACAATATGTTTATTGCGAATTGTACTACTCCCTCTAACCTATTCCACCTTTTACGTCGTCAAGTAAAGTCAAATTATCGCAAGCCTCTTGTAGTCTTCACACCTAAAAGTCTTTTGCGTCACCCACAAGTGGTGTCAGCATTAAAAGATTTTACCTCTGGGAATTTTCAAACTTTAATTGAAGACAACTTGATTGATGCAAAAAAGGCGAAGAAACTTGTTTTCTGTGCAGGGAAATTCTACTATGACCTTTTAAAAGAACGCGAAGAACGTGGCATTAAAGATGTCGCTCTTGTACGACTTGAACAACTATTCCCTTTACCTGTTGATGAAATCAAAGCGCAGATAGAAAAACACACCGCCGTGACCGATGTGGTTTGGGCACAAGAAGAACCTCGTAATATGGGAGCATGGTCTCATATACTATTACATATGCCAGAAGCTGCAAGTTTTAGACCTGCAACCCGTCGTTTCTATGGAGCCCCTGCCGCAGGTAGTGCTGCCAGATCAGCAAAACGACACAAAGGAGTCATAGACTATGTCTTTGACGAAACAAAAGATAATTTTATCCGTAAAACAAAATAATTCACCAAAACACCCTCCCGATGATTTTAGAAATGAAAGTCCCATCTCCAGGAGAATCAATTACAGAAGTAGAAATCGCCCAGTGGCTAGTTGCAGATGGGGATTATGTAGAAAAAGACCAGGCTATAGCCGAGGTAGATTCTGACAAAGCAACCCTTGAACTTCCAGCCGAAGTGAGTGGAACCATTACCCTTAAAGCAGAAGAAGGAGATGCTGTTGAAGTGGGACAAGTAGTGTGTTTGATCGATGCAGAAGGACAGCCCGCAGAGGGAGCAACTGCTCCCGCTGCCGAAGCAGCACCTTTTGAAGAAGCACCTAAAGCAGAACCCACCCCAGCAGCTGCAGCAACGTATGCTTCTGGAACTGCTTCTCCTGCAGCAAAAAAGATTTTAAACGAAAAGGGAATCGACGCCGCTTCTGTAAAAGGTACTGGCAGAGATGGTCGAGTGACGAAACAAGACGCCATAGATGCTGTTCCCTCTATGGGAACTCCACCTGTACATGGGTCACGTGAAACTGGACGTAAGAAAATGTCCTTGTTGCGCCGTAAAGTGGCAGAACGTTTAGTGAGTGCTAAAAACGAAACCGCCATGTTGACCACCTTTAATGAGGCTAACATGACCCCTATTTTTAATTTACGTAAACAATACAAAGAAGAATTCAAAGAAAAGCACGGAGTTGGTCTTGGCTTTATGAGCTTCTTTACAAAAGCGATTGTTCGCGCTTTACAAGAATTTCCAGATGTTAATTCTATGATTGATGGAGATCATCAAATCAAGTTTGATTACTGTGATATTAGTGTCGCTGTTTCTGGACCAAAAGGATTAATGGTGCCTGTTGTAAGAAATGCAGAAGGCCTTTCTTTGAGAGGAGTAGAAGCAGAAATCAAACGCTTGGCCATTCGTGCAAGAGACGGGCAAATTACCGTGGACGAAATGACTGGAGGAACCTTTACAATTTCAAACGGGGGAGTATTTGGTTCTATGCTATCCACCCCTATTATCAATCCTCCACAATCAGGTATTTTAGGAATGCATAATATCATTGAGCGTCCTATTGCTGTTGAAGGGAAAGTTGAAATTCATCCCATGATGTACCTCGCACTTTCTTATGATCACAGAATTGTTGACGGTCGTGAATCTGTAGGATTCTTAGTTGCAGTGAAAGAGGCTTTAGAAAATCCAGTTGAGTTGTTAATGGGCAACGACCCTAAAAAGGCTTTAGAGCTTTAAAACCAACTGCTCTCATTTAAATAAAGGCAGCATTGATCATAGTCAATGACTGCCTTTTTTTTGTGTAAAATATCTGCACCAATAATACCGTCAATATTTTCTTCCTCTTGTTCGGCTAGGGCAGCATTAATGGTATTCATATCGATCAACATAAAGTTGAGGTGATAAATTTCATGATCTAAATAGTATAAACTACTTTTCCGACTCGATTGGGCAAATAGTTTTTCTTGCCCTGCCCCTTGAAGTGGTAAATTATCGCCTTCGGCTTCCAAATTAAAATAATCTGCACGTGTTTTATCTACACAACTATTAGAAGCTCCAGTATCAATCAAAAAAGAAGCAGGCTTTTCGTTAAGCAGAAATGCTCCAATTAAATGTTGACTTTTTGAAAATCTTAAAGGAATATTAATCTTATTGGGAGAAGACTTAAATGGATTTTTCATAGGGAATAAAGATACTTATTTAAGAAGGAAGAAAACGAAAGCTGTATTTTTGTCCCATGAAAATGATCGACACCCACACCCATTTATATGTAGAAGCTTTTGACGACGATCGCGACGAAGTAATTCAACGGGCTATCGCCAAAGGCGTTGACGAATTTTATTTGCCTGCTATTGACAGTGCCTACACCCAGCGGATGCTTGACCTTGAAAAGGCTTATCCAGCTCATATTCGTTTGATGATGGGTTTGCATCCCACCCATGTAAAAGAAAATGTAGCAGAAGAATTAAAGCATGTTGAGCAAATGTTAGATCAACATCTTTATACTGCGGTGGGAGAAATTGGCATTGACTTATACTGGGATAAAAGCACATTAGCAGCACAGCAAAAAGCTTTTGATCAACAGATTAAATGGGCACAAGAAAGAGAATTACCCATAGTAATTCACTGCCGCGATGCTTTTGAAGAAGTGTTTGAAATATTAGAAGAGAATAAAGGAGAAGATCTTTTTGGGATTTTCCACTGTTTTACGGGAACATTAGAAGACGCTCAACGCGCTATTTCTTATAATTTAAAGTTGGGGATAGGCGGTGTAGCAACCTTTAAAAATGGTAAAATAGATCAATTTCTTGCACAACTACCCCTTTCTTCTTTAGTGCTTGAAACAGACGCTCCTTATTTAGCTCCTGTTCCGCATAGAGGGAAAAGAAATGAAAGTGCTTATATTTCACTAGTAGTGAATCGACTAAGCGAAATTTATGCCCTCCCAGAAGAAGAAATTATCAAAGCAACTAGCATAGCTACAAAAGAAGTTTTTAAGACAAAGCCTTAATTCTTTTATTTTCTCTTAAATTATTTCAAGGTGACCTATTTTTTTTGTTATTTCGAAGCAAATTAGAGAGGTGGCCGAGTGGTCGAAGGCGCACGCCTGGAAAGTGTGTATACGCCAAAAGCGTATCGAGGGTTCGAATCCCTTCCTCTCTGCTAAAATGGCTTCTATGTCCCTTAAACAAGGGTTTTCTTAAAAGGTGTATGGTTAGGTGTTCGGAAACTCTAAAAAATTTAGCTAATCCTAGCTATTTGTCCATTATGAGGATCATTTATAAACCTTAGATAGCTTTTTTACTTCTACTGCAGTTTCAATCTTACCAGCTATTCTTCCTGGAAGAGCTACCCATTTTTTCAATAGAAACGAGAATAAAGCCCTGAAATTCCATCTTTTGATTTTCGATGAAGAGTCTTTATATATCGTGATCCTCTCTATCTGTAAAAGGTTATATTTCATATAAAATAAGTGGCTTACTTTAGGTCAAAACGACCCTTTAATTGTTCAATATATTTTCCTCCTACTTTATAATATTTTTTTTCTAGGTAAACTAAATCTCCTTTGATAGAAGTAATTTTTTCAATATTGACCACATAGGACCTGTGAATTTGAATAAAATCTTCCTGTGGAAGTTTTTGAATGAATTTAGAGAGATTATTATGGACAATGTAATTTTTGTCTTTGCAAACTATTTTGATATAGTCTTTCAAAGCTTCAACTGCCCATATATCACTAATAAATAATTTAATATTTTGTCTGTCTGCTCTTACAAAAAGATAATTATAGGAATCTTCTTTACTCCTTTTATAGAACTTTTTGAAATAAAAAACTGAGAAGAGAATTAGTATTGCTAAAATCGAGATATAAATTATAAGTTGATTATTATTGAAGCTAATAAACTT
>JAKMGK010000056.1 GCA_022424955.1 Flavobacteriaceae bacterium | reverse complement strand
ATAAGGATCTTAATTTTACTTTTTTTCATAAAAGATTAAGTTTCTAATGCTTTAAAGTTAATAAATATACAACGAATGGATTTACTTCTTTAAAATGAAAGAGAATGATAAGATTATCATAACCTTGAAATAATAACAAGAAAGAAGAATTACTTCAAAAGATGGGATAAATTTTAATAGTTTTGGGGCATGAAAAATGATGCTATTCGCTTTTTGACCCTTGCTAACTCAAATGATTTTGAGACAGAAGCATTAGCTACCTTTCATCGACAATATGAAGCTAATCCTGTTTATCGCTCTTATTGCGATTTACTCAATATTTCTCCTTCAGAAATTAAAACCTCAACTCAGATTCCTTCATTACCCATTCAGTTTTTCAAATCTCACGCTGTCAAGTGTTTTAACGAGGCGCCATCAATTGTTTTTAGCTCTAGTGGAACAACGACTTCTATCAATGCACAACACCCCATTCTCGATAAATCAATTTACAATCACAGTTTTCAAAAAGGCTTTGAAAACCAATATGGCGATCCAAAAAACTGGGCTATTTTAGCCTTGCTTCCATCTTATCTGGAAAGACAAGGTTCTTCTTTGATCTATATGATGGATGCTTTAATCCAGCAGAGTAACCATTCTGCTAGTGGCTTTTATTTGGATGAATTTGATCAATTAAAAAAACAACTAGAACAGCTTGAGTCACAGCAGCAGCCTACCTTATTATTGGGGGTAAGTTTCGCTTTATTAGACTTTGCAGAACAATTTCCATTGCAACTTAAACACACCGTGGTAATGGAAACCGGCGGAATGAAAGGAAGACGCAAGGAAATGATTCGAGAAGATTTACACACTACGCTAACGAAAGCCTTTGGCATAGAGGTCATTCACAGTGAATACGGCATGACAGAATTGTTATCACAAGCCTATTCAAAAGGACATGGCCGATTTTATGCTCCTCCATGGATGAAGGTAGCTTCTTGTGAAATCAATGACCCTTTTGCTTTAATTGATGGAACTAAAATAGGACGTTTGAACATTATCGACTTAGCAAATCAAGAGTCCTGCGCCTTTATCGCGACAGATGATCTGGGACGTGTTTTCCCAGACGGCTCTTTTGAAATAATGGGTCGCTTAGATCAAAGTGATATTCGTGGTTGCAATTTACTTGTCTACTAGACGAACTCTAAAATAAAATAACTCTTCTTGCCGCGTTGTAATAAGATATAACGATCGTTAATTAAATCCTTAGCAGTGATTTTTTTCTGATCGCTTACTTTGGTCTTATTTACCGATATAGAATTCTCTTTCAAAGCGCGTCTTGCTTCACCATTAGATTTCAACAATTTTCCTTCTCCTGCTAGGGCAGAAATAATTTCGACCTCATCTGCTAAAGCAGATTTATCCATTTGCGCCTGTGGCACACCGTCAAAAACATCTAAAAAGGTGGCATTGTCCAACTGCATTAAATCTTCAGAGGTTGACTTCCCAAATAAAATCTGTGAAGCCCTTTGAGCATTGGCTAAATCTTCTTTTGAATGCACAAGTACTGTAACCTCTTCTGCAATGCGCTTTTGTAATAAACGCAAGTGAGGTGTTTCTTTGTGCTCTTCTATCAATGCGTCAATTTCTTCCTTAGTTAAGAAAGTGAAAATTTTGATATAATTTTCTGCATCAGCATCAGAAGCATTAAGCCAATATTGATAAAATTTGTAGGGTGAAGTCCTATTTTTATCTAACCAAATATTACCGCCTTCTGTTTTGCCAAATTTTGTTCCGTCTGCCTTAGTGATCAATGGACAAGTAATGGCATAGGCTTTCCCACCCGCTTTTCTTCTCACGAGTTCTGTCCCGGTAGTAATGTTCCCCCACTGGTCACTTCCTCCCATTTGAAGGGTGCAATTATAGTTTTGATACAGGTGTAAAAAATCATATCCTTGCAATAATTGATAGGTAAATTCTGTAAAAGACATTCCTACTTGAGACTCTGACCCCAAGCGTTTTTTGACAGAATCTTTTGCCATCATATAATTCACGGTAATGTGTTTTCCAATATCGCGTGAAAAATCAATTAAAGAGTAATCTTTCATCCAGTCAAAGTTATTGACAAGAATTGCAGGGTTTTGATTTGACGAAGAAAAATCTAAAAAACGTTCTAACTGTGCTTTTATTCCAGCGACATTTTTTTCTAAAGCAGCACTGTCTAATAAATTGCGCTCATCTGATTTCCCTGAGGGGTCGCCTATCATTCCTGTTGCCCCGCCTACTAGGGCGATGGGCTGATGACCAGCCCGCTGGAAGTGCATTAAAATCAAGATCTGCACTAAACTCCCTATATGAAGAGAATCTGAGGTGGGATCAAAACCAATATAGGCAGAAGTTGGCCCTTGATTTAAGTGGTTTTCTGTCTCGGGCATGATGTCGTGTAACATACCTCTCCATTCAAGTTCTTCGACGAACGTATTTCTCATAGTACTGTGCTAAAGGGCAAAGATAGATTTCTCCTTTAAATGGAAAAAGACAAACAGAAAAAACAGTACTTTTAGCGCATGATTTTAGTCACTGGAGCCACAGGATTAGTGGGAGCGCATCTTTGTCTCAACTTACTCAAGAAGAATGAAACGATTGTTGCCCTGTGTAGAAGAGAAAAGAAGAAAGTAGCTTTAGAAGAATTTTTTCAATCCAAAGGAGCCAGCCCGTTATTTAAAAAAATCCAATGGAGGCAGGCTGATCTGAGTGATTTACCCGCTTTAACCGATGCGTTTAAAGAGATAACACAAGTCTATCATTGTGCTGCTTATATCTCAATGGCGTATTACAAAATGTACCAACTGCAAGAAGTCAATCAACAAGGAACAACCTACATCGCTAACTTATGCATTGAACACAAGATCAAAAAGTTGGTCTATGTAAGTTCTATTGCCGCATTAGGAAGTCAAACAACAACTGAAATTATAAACGAGGACACCCCCTGGGATCCCACCGTCGAAAAAACCCCATATGCCTATTCAAAATATGGCGCTGAATTAGAAATTTGGCGTGCTTCACAAGAAGGGATACCCGTTGCAATTGTTAACCCAGGTGTCATTTTAGGAGAGGGAATGCCCAGAAATCCGCTAGCACAATTAGTACAACAAATTGAAAAAGGTTTATCGTTTTACCCTACTGGAAAAACTGGCTATGTCGCTGTAGAAGATGTTGTCGAGGTAATGGAAACGTTGATGAATTCCTCTGTTGAAAACGAACGTTTTATTCTTGTGGGAGAAAATTGGTCTTATCAAAAAATGACACAGTTTATCGCCCAAAAAATGGAAAAAAAAGCCCCTTCAAAAGTGATGCGTTCTAGCTACCTTAAAACAGTATGGTTTTTTGAAAGCTTAGTAAGTGGATTAGGACTAAAAAAGAAATTTTTGAGCAAAGCATTAATCAGAAGTTTAGTAGATACAAGTGAGATTGACGGGAGTAGAGTAGAAAGCAGCCTTTCCTTTTCCTATCGAAAAATAGGCCCTTATTTGGATTCAATTTTCGAAAGTCGCCTCTAGTTTAAGTGCTTGATTTTCTTTTGACCTACTAAGACTGTCTTCTCTTTTCAATAGAAGTAAACTGTCTTTAACACTCATCAAGTCAAGACTATCTTTCATTATAATCACGCGAAAACTGTCTTTGCATTTTAACAATAAAATACTATCCTTTCCAGAGAACAAACCAAGATCATCCTTCCATTTTAATAAATCAATACTGTCTTTTAACATCAAAGCAAAAATACTGTCTCTACTCTTTTGTACCGCACGATCTTTTTCTCTTTGAAGGCGCTTATCTAACTCCTCTTGCTCTTTTTTAGCTAAAACACCAATACTGTCTTCTACTTTTTCGAGCCGTTGATAAATACGGTTATACATAGCAGACAGCCTTTTAGGGGATTGGGCATAGTAGATTTGATTTTGCTTTAATGTTGAATCAGCAATATTGTATTTCCGAAGGATATAATTATTGTTGAGGATCTCTTTAGGAACCTCTCCTCCAAAACGATTATTTTTTATCGTTTTTAACAGGTTAATGTCATAAAGGATTTGCTCCATGGTATCCTCTGGAATCAATATCGCTGGGGGTGGATTTGCTGTGTTGGCTTCACAAGCGATCAATAAAACAAAAAGAATCAAAGATCTTTTCATCGACTAAAGGTTAATTGTTCTGCAGCTCCAGCCTCAATAATTTCTCCTTGATCGTAAACCAATTGACCATTGACCCAAGTTTTCTCAATACTTGCATCAAATGTTGTACCCTCAAACGGAGACCAACCACATTGATACAATAAATTATCTTTCGTTACCGTAGTCTTTTTCTCTAAATCGACTAAAACTAAATCTGCTTGAAAACCTTCTTTGATATAGCCGCGATTCTCTACCTGGAATAAAATTGCAGGATTGTGACAGGCCTTTTGCACTAACTTTTCTATACTTATTTTACCTTGACCAACTGCGGTTAGCAGGGCGAGTAAGGCATGTTGTACAAGGGGTCCGCCAGAGGGAGCACTCGTATATGGATTACTTTTTTCTGCTAAGGTATGTGGCGCGTGATCTGTTGCAAGAACATCAATGCGATCGTCATTAAGGGCTTTCCATAAAGCAGTGCGATCCTTTGTATTTTTTACAGCTGGATTCCATTTAATATGGGTGCCTTTTTGGGCATAATCCTCTGCGCTAAACCACAGGTGATGCACGCAGACCTCAGCCGTTATTTTCTTTTCAGCTAGTGGAATAGAATTGTCAAACAATTCGGTTTCTTTTGCGGTAGATAAATGAAAAACATGTAGTCTTGCTCCCGTTTCTTTTGCTAACGCAATGGCTTTTGAAGAAGAGAGATAGCAAGCTTCGTGACTTCTTATAATTGGGTGCTTTTCAATGGGAATATCCTCTCCATATGTTGCAATATGACTGGCGAGATTCGCTTTAATGGTAGGCTCATCTTCACAGTGCACCGAGATGACTAGATCGGTAGAAGAAAATATTTTACGTAAAATCGCTTCATCATCAACTAACATATTTCCGGTAGAAGATCCCAAGAAAAGTTTTAAGCCAGCTACTTTGGTTTTATCTAAACGAGCGACTTCTTCAAAATTATCGTTTGTTCCACCAAACATAAAAGAGTAATTCGCTAGAGCGTCTTTCTTTGCAGTGTCAAATTTATCTTCTAGGGCTTTAATGGTGGTCGTTTGTGGGTTGGTGTTAGGCATCTCTATAAAAGAAGTGATTCCGCCAGCAACCGCTGCTCTTGACTCTGTTTTAATACAAGCTTTATGGGTTAATCCAGGCTCACGAAAATGTACTTGATCATCAATTAGACCGGGAAGTAAATACTTTCCGCTGGCATCAACGAGGGTTTCGTCTTCTTGCAGGCTTAAGGCTGGTCGAAGGCTTGTGATTTTTCCGTTTTCAATACGCACGTCTAATGATTGAGTCTCCCCTTCATTCACAACAAGCGCACCCTTGATTAACATCTTTTTCATTTGCGTTTATAAATGGATTCAAATTTAAGGTAAATTACCCCATATATCGCCTCCCAAATAATGGAACTATTCATTTTAGACACTCCTTTTTGACGATTGACAAAAACAATGGGGATCTCTTTGAGCGTACACGCTTTTTTCCACAATTTAAATTTCATTTCAATTTGAAAAGCATAACCCACAAAAGATAAATCACTTAAATCAAGTTTCGACAAGGCTGTTGCCTTATATCCCACAAATCCCGCCGTGGCATCTTTTATAGGGAGTCCAGTGATGAGCCTTACATAGATAGATGCTCCAATGGACAATAAAATACGCATGATAGGCCAGTTAACTACATTTACGCCAGAAAGATAACGCGACCCAACAATAACATCTATTCCTTTTTCTAAGGCTGCAATCATTTGTGGCAAAGCTGTTGCTGGGTGAGATAAATCTGCATCCATCTCGAATATATTCTCATAATCTCTAGCAAGCGCCCATTGAAAACCATGAATATAAGCTTTCCCCAGCCCGTCCTTTTCCTGGCGAACCTCCAGAAAGATTTGTTTGGGATAAGTCACTTGAAAAGTAGCAATTATATCTGCAGTCCCATCGGGTGAAGAATCATCGACAAAAAGAATATGAACATCAGGCAATACACTAAAGATTTCCTTTAGCAAGGGGGAAATATTGTAGATTTCGTTATAAGTCGGTATAATGATTAATGTTTGCGACATAAAGTGGTGTAAAAGTAAGAAAATTAAACGCATGCTTATGCACATAAACCCATTGTAAAAATAAGAGAGTAAATTAATTTTGGTATTTTTGAACTATGGAAGAATGGGCATTAATTCCCACGGGAAACTCTGATTGGATGACCTATGTAATGATGGCTAATTTCCTGTTGTTTGTTTTTTGCAAACGGCGCTATCAACTACAGTTTTTTTCTTTTTTACGGGTTATTGATACCCCCCTTTATTTTACAAATTATGAAGAAAGACCCATTTACAGTCAGGGGTTTATCCTTTTATCTGTGTTGTTTTCCTTAATTAATATTAGCCTTTTTATTTGTTTTTACCTTTCAAAAAATCAATATGCTCTACTTGAGTTTAATCTTTTTGTGATTATTTTCTTTGGTATTTGTGGTACAATTGTCCTGCGTCAAATCATTTTGACCTTATTGAGCTATTTTTTGGAACTTCAGCATTTTATCAACCAGTATCAATTCAGGACGTCAACTTACTTATTCCGTTTAAATATATTTGTTTTCATAGGCTTAGTCCTTTACTACTATACTTTTAATCTATCCCCAGTTTTTTTAGAGTCTTTTGCCTTAATATCTGGAGTTTTATACATCTTTTACCACTTACTTGTAGTGAACCAATTGTTTATCACAATAAATCAGGGCTGGTTATATTTTATTTTGTATCTTTGCACACTCAAATTGAGTCCTTGGATTCTCTTAATCAATGGATTAAAACTAAGCCTATGAGCGCCAATAAAGTTAAAACAATACTGGTATCGCAACCAGAGCCAAATAGCGAAAACTCTCCTTACACACGACTCAAAGAAAAGCATAATTTGACGATAGATTTCCGTCCCTTTATTCACGTAGAAGGAGTGGAATCAAAAGAAGTACGCCAACAAAAAATCGACTTCAAAGACTTTGACTCAATCATTCTGACAAGCAGAAACTCTGTAGATCATTTTTTCCGTCTTGCAGAAGAAATGCGATTTAAAGTGCCAGATAGTACTAAGTACTTTTGCCAGTCTGAAGCAGTTGCCTACTACTTGCAGAAATATGTAGTGTATCGCAAACGTAAAATTTATGTGGGAGAAAGAAGCTTGATGGACCTAGAGGCAATGTTCAAAAAATTCAAAGACGATCGTTTTCTTTTACCTTCATCGGACATCTTAAAACCTATTATTCCCAATTTTTTAGATAGCTTAGAAATTGACTGGAAGCGTGCCCAACTTTATAAAACTGTTGTGAGCGACCTTTCTGACTTAAGAGATGTTTATTATGACGTTTTAGTATTCTTTAGTCCTTCTGGTATTGAATCTTTGTTTAAAAACTTCCCAGACTTTGAACAAAATACTACCCGTATTGCTGCTTATGGCAACACTACAGTGAAAGCGGCAGATGAAGCAAATCTTCGTGTGGATATCAAGGCACCAACAGACGACACTCCCTCAATGACGATGGCCATTGAGAAATACATCAAAGAGCTCGCCTAAGCAAAAATTGCTTTCCCAAGCAGAAAACTAACATATGCCCATGCTCCTATAAGGAGTAAGCCACCGATAGGGGTAACAGGACCTAGCCAGCTAACGTTTAGTCCGTGAACGACTTTTGTGGATAATAGTAATATACTTCCAGAAAACACAAATACCCCTATAACAAGCAATAAGGCGATACGTTCTTTTTGCGGTTCTTTAATAAAGGACAACGTACTCAGAAAAAGCAAGGCTATGCCATGAAAAAGCATATATCGAATAGAGATCATATAACTTTGTAAAGCTTCTTGTGTGATTTTACCAGATAGGGCATGACTGCCTAACGCCCCTAGCGCTACTCCTAAAAACATAAAGACACTCCCAAAAAAAGCTGCTGTAATTAATTTCATTGCTGTTGTTTGTCACAAAGATAGCCCAAATACATTCATTAATAAATTAATAATATCAACTTATTATGTATTTTTGATAAATAATATTAATTGAAAAATGAAGGATACTGAAATTATTCAAATTGACGGGATTGATAAAATCTTACTCAACGAATTGATGAAAGATGCAAGAGTCTCCATTAATTTATTGTCCAAACAAGTGGGTATTTCTGGTGCTGCGGTTCATCAACGCTTAAAAAAATTAGAGAAATCTGGTTTAATTCAAGGGTCACAAATTATGATTAATCCCAAAAAATTAGGTTATACCACCCTTGCCTTTGTAGGAATATATCTGGATAAAGCCATGAATAATCCTTCTGCAGTTGCACAACTTCAAAAAATCAATGAAGTCCTTGAATGTCACTACACAACAGGAGACTGGAGTGTTTTAGTGAAGATACTCTGTAAAGATAACGAGCATTTAATGAACCTATTGAATAATCAAATTCAGAAAATAGCCGGGATTTCTAGAACAGAAACATTTATCTCTTTAGACCAACAGATCGCGAGGCAAATCAAGGTTTAGTCTCTACTATTCCCCATGATGCGTAAAACGAAATAGAGAAGGGTTGCAAGTGATCCCAAAGCCGCAACGACATAAGTTCTTGCTGCCCATTTTAAGGCATCTTCTGCACCTGCTAATTCTTGTTGACTCACCATATTCTTGCGTTTCAACCAAGCAATAGCACGATTACTAGCATCGTACTCCACAGGCAAAGTGATAAAACTAAATAATGTCCCCATGCCAAAAAGGGCAACGCCTATCATCGCAACCGTCTGGCCAAAAGCCGTTCCTTGCGCCATAAAAAGTCCTCCAAAGATCATCCACATAGAAAAGTTAGAAGCAACGCTTACCATGGGGACTAAAATAGAACGCATTTGCAACCATTCATAGCCAATATTGTGTTGTACCGCGTGCCCACATTCGTGAGCTGCAACAGCTGCTGCAGAGGCATTGCGTTGTGCATAAACCCCTTCGCTCAGATTGACGGTTTTTGTTTTGGGATTGTAATGATCTGTCAACATGCCAGGAGTTGAGACAACCTTAACATCACGAATCCCGTGATCGATTAACATTTGTTCTGCAATTTCTTTACCAGAGAGACCATTGCGTAAAGATATTTTAGAATATTTTTTGAATTTTCTCTTAAGTGTGCTATTAACAACAGAGCTAACAATACCAAAAACAATTAAAACAAGATAGTATCCTCCCATAATTAAAATTTTATTTGTGCTTTACTTTAAAGTATATAATCATTATCAAAAGTGATGCCGTGTTAAAATTAGCTAAAATCATGGGATTGCTATGAATAAAAAGACCATATACGCCCCACAAAGTAACTCCTGTAAACATGATTAAATACATGGTTAAAGAGACCCCCTGGGCAGATTTTGTCTTCCAGATTTTGTAAGCCTGAGGCACAAATGCCGCAGTGGTCAAAATGGCAGCTAGAAAACCAATTAGCTCAATGTACATTAGCCTACTATATTGATTATTTTTCCAGGAACAACAATTACTTTCTTTGGAGTTCTTCCTTGTAATTGCTTTTGTGTTTGCTCGTCTGCTAAAATAATTTCTTCAATTTCTTTTGGGTTTAAGTCTAAAGACAGTTCTCGCGTAAAACGCATCTTTCCGTTAAAAGACACCGGATAATTCTTCGTGCTTTCTACCAGGTATTTCTCTTCAAAGACTGGGTGAGAAGCCTGAGAGATAGAAGTGTTATTCCCTAAAAGAGACCACAATTCTTCGGCTATATGAGATGCAAAAGGCGATAGTAAGATCGCCAGTGGCTCAAGAATAGCGCGCTCGTTACATTTCTGTGCGGTTAATTCGTTGACACAAATCATAAACGCACTAATACAGGTGTTAAAAGAAAAATGCTCGATGTCTTCGGTTACTTTTTTAATGGTTTGATGTAAACTTTTCAAAGACTCTGCACTAGGTGACTTATCGCTCACATAGAAAGTTTCATTATTGTGATATAAACGCCAGGTCTTTTTCAAGAAAGAGTGTACTCCAGAAATTCCGGCAGTATTCCAAGGTTTCGCTTGTTCTATAGGGCCTAAAAACATTTCATACATTCTTAATGTATCTGCCCCAAAGTCCTCGCAGATTTGATCTGGATTAACTACATTATACTTTGACTTTGACATTTTTTCTACTTCTCGCCCCACTTTATAGACACCCTCTTCTAGTATAAAAGTGGCTTGAGCAAATTGAGGTTGCCATTGCTTTACTGCTTCACAATCAAGCTCGTCTGAAAGATTGACTAAGGAGACATCAACTCTAATGGGCTCTACTTCCTGTCCTTCGATTAATCCCTTTGAAAGATACTCTTGAGTTCCCTTTTTTCTGTACATAAAGGCCGAAGATCCTAAGATCATCCCTTGATTGATCAACTTTTTGGCATATTCATCAACGGGTAAAAGCCCTAGATCAAACAAGAATTTTTGCCAAAAACGCGAATACAATAAATGCCCTGTAGCATGCTCACTTCCGCCCAAATATAAATCGACATCTTGCCAATAATTAGCGGCTTCTTTTGACACAAAAGCAGTGTCATTTTGCGCATCCATATAGCGGTAAAAATACCAAGAACTTCCTGCCCATCCTGGCATGGTATTCATTTCTAAAGGGAAGATATTTTGATGGTCTATCAATTCATTCGCTACTACCTTTTCTGTTGTAGTATCCCATGCCCAGTGGGTGGCATTGCCTAATGGCGGCGCACCATCTGGTGTAGGTAGATAATTTTCAACCTTGGGTAAAACTAAGGGTAAATGTTCTGAAGTTAGTGGAACAGGTAAGCCATTTTTATAATAAACAGGGATTGGCTCCCCCCAATAGCGTTGACGGCTAAAAATCGCATCACGTAAACGATAGTTAATGGTTTCTTCTCCAGCGCCAATTTTCTCTAAGTGAGCAATGACTGCTTCCATGGCTTCTTTGTAAGCTAGACCGTTTAAAAAGCCTGAGTCTTGTAATTTCACTCCACCGCCTTTTTCGGTATACGCTTCTTTAGAGATATCTGTATCGGCAAAGATATTCTTGATTGGAATATCAAAATGTTGCGCAAAATCATAGTCCCTTTGATCCCCACACGGAACCGCCATAACAGCACCAGTTCCATAGCCTGCAAGTACATAATCTCCTATCCAGATAGGAACGCGTTCTTGGGTTAAGGGGTGTAATGCATAGACTCCTGTAAATACACCACTAATGGTCTTGACATCTGCCATACGATCTCTTTCTGATCGCTGTGCAGACTTTTCTATATAGGCCTCTACGGCTTGTTGTTTTTCTGCGGTAGTTATTGCTTTTACCAATTCTAATTCTGGTGCAAGTGTCATAAAGGTAACACCATATAGGGTATCTGGGCGAGTAGTAAAAACTTCTAATTGATCTGGGTGATTTTCTATTTGGAATCGCACTTTTGCACCCACAGATTTCCCAATCCAATTACGCTGTATCTCTTTTAGAGAATCTGGCCAGTCAATTTTATCTAAGCCTTGAAGTAAACGCTCTGCATAAGCACCAATGCGCATACTCCATTGTTTCATTTTCTTTTTAGTCACGGCAAAACCTCCTCTTTCAGAAACCCCATTAATGATTTCATCATTGGCTAAAACCGTTCCTAACTCTGCACACCAGTTGACTTCTGTTTCAGAAATATAGGTCAAGCGGTAATCCAATAAGATCAATTGTTTTTCTTCTGCCGTAAAGGTATTAAACTCGTCTGCAGTAAATTTTACTGTGTCTGTAGCGCATTCTACCTTAACAAGAGTGTTTCCTTCTTTTTCAAACACTTTTACTAAATCACTGATTGGTTTTGCTTTATCTTCTGTTTTATCGTAATAAGAATGGAATAATTGTAAGAAAATCCACTGGGTCCAGCGATAAAAATCTGGATTAGATGTTCTTACTTCTCTACTCCAGTCAAAAGAAAAACCAATGCAATCTAATTGCTCTCTATAGCGATCGATATTGGTCTTTGTGGTTAATTCTGGATGTTGCCCTGTTTGTATCGCATACTGCTCTGCAGGCAAACCAAAAGAATCATATCCCTGAGGGTGTAATACATTAAACCCCTTGTGGCGCTTGTAGCGTGCATAAATATCGCTGGCAATATATCCTAAAGGATGGCCTACGTGTAGCCCTGCCCCAGAAGGATAAGGAAACATATCCAGGACATAATATTTTGGCTTATCAGAATTATTTTGTGCTTGAAAGGTCTTGTTTTCAGCCCAAAAGGCTTGCCACTTTTTTTCGATTTCTAGGAAGTTGTACCCCACGATATTTTAATTTATTAACCCCACAAAAGTAGCGTTAATGAAGGAA
Organism: Flavobacteriaceae bacterium; assembly: GCA_022424955.1. Classification (GTDB taxonomy): domain Bacteria; phylum Bacteroidota; class Bacteroidia; order Flavobacteriales; family Flavobacteriaceae; genus Arcticimaribacter. The sequence goes on along the minus strand of JAKMGK010000056.1, from coordinate 21,424 downwards.
AGGAAAAAGTTTATCCTAGCCTAGAATAAAATTTGATCCTTGTTTTGTAATTTTACCTCCAAACCCATCCTTAGAATTGATGAATTCCAGAGATAATTTCCAAAAAAGACGTTTGATTTCCTCCTACTTTTCGGTTGTTGTCAGCATTAGTTTAGTCCTGTTTTTAGTGGGAGTATTGGGTCTGTTATTACTTAATTCAAAAAAAGTCTCAAATCATTTCAAAGAGCAAATCGCCTTGACCATTTACATTAACGATAGCGCAAAACCTATTGAAATAAAACAATTGCAAAAAAGTTTAAGCTTGCGAAAAGAGACCAAAACAGCTCGTTTTGTTTCTAAAGAAGACGCAGCTCAAAGCCACGCAAACGCTATTGGAGAAGATTTTATGGAATTTTTAGGGTATAACCCACTTTTGAGTTCAATTGACGTTTATTTTAGATCTGACTATGTTTCTCCCGCTTTTTTAGCAAAACTAAAACAAGACTTTGAGGCAAAACCTTACGTAAATGAAGTCTTTTATGATCAACCATTACTAGAAATTCTCGACCAGAATATCAAGAAGATCAGTCAGGGAATTATTGGACTTAGCGGACTCTTTATCATTATTGCGATCTTGTTAATCAATAGTTCTATACGATTATCGGTTTATTCAAAAAGATTAATCATCAAAACAATGCAATTAGTTGGGGCGACAAAAAGTTTTATTCGCCGCCCATTTATCTGGCATCACCTTAGACTGGGACTATTAGGGGCAATCCTTGCCTCGGCGGGATTAGGCTATTTGTTATACGAGTTAAATCTTCGTTTTCCTGAACTAACTTTACTCAGTAACCCAAAAGAACCCGCTATTATTTTTGGAGCAATCTTTAGCATGAGCATCTTGATTACTGGAGCAAGTACCTTTTTTGCGACACAACGTTTTCTCAACTTAACCACAGATGCCGTAAATTAATCCCTATGAAAAAAACACCCCCTACAGGAAAACAGTTCCTTTTCGAAAAGAAAAACTATCAGGTTTTATTGATCGCCATCGCTGTTATTGCCTTAGGCTTTTTTTTAATGACAGGTGGTGGAAGCGATGATCCCGCAGTTTTTAATCCAGCCATTTTCAACTTTCAACGCATTCGATTAGCGCCTACCTTAGTTTTGATTGGTTTTGGAATTGCTATGTATTCCATTCTTTTAAATGGAAATAAAAAATGAATGAGCTTATCGCCTTACTTCTGGGGGTAGTTCAAGGCTTGACAGAGTTTTTACCTGTTTCTTCCAGCGGACATTTAGAACTAGCAAAAGCCTTGTCTCAAGCGGATTTTGTCGCAAAAGAAAGTCTTTTATTTACCATTACCCTTCATGGGGCTACCGCCTTGAGCACCGTTGTTTTCTTTAGAAAAGATATTGGGTATATTTTAAAAGAATTACTAACGTTAAAGCCTAGTCCGTCTTTTTATTTTGCCTTACACATTCTTGTATCCATGATTCCAGCTGTTATTGTTGGACTATTTTTAGAGGATTTAATTACTCAGCTTTTTGATCAAAATATTTTACTGGTGGGTGCCATGCTAATTGTAACAGGAGTTTTACTAGGCTTAGCCGATCGTGCAAAACCCACCTTAAAAGATATTAATGCAAGAAGCGCTTTTATCATAGGCTTACTTCAAGCTATCGCTATATTACCCGGTATTTCTAGAAGCGGTGCCACCATTGCCACGGCTGTATTATTAGGAATAGATAAAGAAAAAGCCGCACGTTTTTCTTTTTTAATGGTCGTTCCTCTTATCGTGGGAAGTATGGCGAAAAGCATTTTAGACACAGATACTATTGTGGCAGACACTTCCCTATTTCCTTTAATCATTGGATTTATTGCGGCATTTTTTACGGGACTTGCCGCTTGCAAATGGATGATTAATATTGTCAAGAAAGCACAGTTAAAGTATTTTAGTTGGTATTGTTTTGTCATTGGAATCCTTGCTTTAATTCTTGCTTAAAAATGATTTTTACTAAAGAAGCTTTTTTATCTGGCCAGGTTATTCTTATCGACAAACCCCTTAACTGGACTTCTTTTCAAGTGGTCAATAAAGTGCGATGGCTGATTAAAAAAAACATTGGGGTAAAGAAAATTAAAGTAGGGCATGCAGGGACTTTAGACCCCCTTGCCACTGGCCTATTGATCCTTTGTTGTGGGAAGATGACCAAAGAGATTGAACGTTTTCAAGGGCAAGAAAAAACTTATAGCGGTACTCTCCAGTTAGGGGCTACAACCCCCTCTTATGATCTAGAGACCGAAATTGATCAGACCTACCCCACAGAACATATCAAGCCCGCATTAATCGAAGCGACTAAAGCGCAGTTTATGGGTGAAATTGATCAATATCCTCCTGTATTTTCGGCTTTAAAAAAAGAAGGAAAACGCCTTTATGAATATGCCCGCAAAGGAGAACAAGTTGATATCCCCAGTAGAAAAGTTAAGGTGAGTGCCTTTTCAATTGACGCTAGTGCACACCCCCAATTAAGTTTTGAAGTGAGCTGTAGTAAAGGAACCTATATTCGTTCACTTGCTCACGATTTTGGTCAAGCATTAGAAAGTGGAGCTTATTTGAGTTCTTTATGTCGAGAGCGCATTGGCGATTTTCATTTAAAAAATGCCATGAGTATGGAAACTTTTGAAACTCAAATCAACAGAGCCTTTCAAGACAAAAATCTGTTAAGTGATTCAATTTAGGAGTAGAACCTTCTACCTTTATTGCTTATATTTGTGGGAATCAACAAGCAATGAAGTACAAGCGAATACTACTCAAACTTAGCGGAGAAGCTCTAATGGGCCAAAACGCTTATGGAATTGACCCCAAACGTATCAAAGAATACGCTCAAGAAATCAAACAATTACACCAAGAAGGAGTTGAGATTGCTATTGTTATAGGTGGAGGAAATATCTTTCGCGGGATGGCAGGATCTAATGAAGGCGTTGATCGCGTTCAAGCCGATTATATGGGAATGCTCGCCACTGTAATGAATGGTCTTGCCCTGCAAAGTGCCCTAGAGAACGAAGCTGTTCCTACCCGCCTACAAACTGCATTGAAAATTGAAGCAGTAGCAGAACCTTACATCAAAAGAAAAGCCGTTCGTCATTTAGAAAAAAATCGTGTAGTTATCTTTAGTGCTGGAACCGGGAATCCATTCTTTACAACGGACTCTGCAGCTGTATTACGAGCGATTGAAATCAATGCCGATGTTATTTTAAAAGGAACCCGTGTGGATGGAATCTATACAGAAGATCCAGAAAAAAATAAAGAAGCCATAAAATTCGATAACCTCTCTTTTGAAGAAGTATTAAAACGTGGTTTAAAGGTCATGGATACTACCGCCTTTACCCTGAGTCAAGAAAATAAATTACCCATAATTGTATTTGATATGAATACCCAGGGAAACCTGAGCAAGGTTGTAAGCGGGGAAAATATCGGTACACGCGTGGACCTATAATTTCAAGAAAATGAACGAAGAATTACAATTTATCCTGGATAGTGCCAAAGAAAGCATGCAAGGTGCGGTGAGTCATTTAGAAAGTGAACTCCTTAATATTCGTGCGGGAAAAGCTAATCCCGTAATGCTTAAAAGTGTTATGGTAGACTATTATGGCGCACCTACTCCATTGTCTCAAGTAGCCAATGTCAATACACCAGATGGGAGAACCCTTAGTATTCAGCCGTGGGAAAAAAGTTTATTGACAGAAATTGAAAAAGGAATCATGATAGCTAATTTAGGCTTTAACCCTATGAATAACGGGGAAAGTATTATCATCAATGTCCCTCCTTTAACAGAAGAACGAAGAAAAGAACTTGCCAAAATGGCTAAAGCCGAAGCTGAAAATGCTAAAGTAAGTATTCGCAATGCCCGTAAAGATGCTAATCAAGAAATTAAAAAATCAGAGGCATCAGAGGATATGCAAAAAAACTGTGAAATCGACGTTCAAAGCTCTACAGATAGCTTTATCCTAAAGATTGACACTATTCTAGCTGCCAAAGAAAAAGAAATCATGACGGTCTAACCCTAGCCGTGTCACGAGCAGCTTCGCTATGAAAAGAAAAAATAAATGGAGTTTTTGGGAAGCGATTGCTCGCTTAATTTTACGCAATAGAATTGTCTTAATCTTACTGCTCTTTGCAGTGACGGTTTTTTGGGCGTCGCACTGGGACAATATGCGCTTTACTTTTACAGAAGCCAATTTACTACCAGATAATCACCCCGAAAACATCACTTACAATAAATTCCTTTCTCTTTTTGGTGAAGAGGGAAGCGTGATTGTAATCGCGGTAAAAGACGCTTCTTTTTTTACTCCAGAAAAACTTACTGCCTGGAAATCTCTTAGTGAAAAAATACAAGACTATGATGAAATTGATTTTGTCTTATCAATTGACAATGCAAAAGAGCTGGTCAAGAATAAACAGAAAAAGAAATTTGAACTAAAACCACTTTTAGAAGAAGTTCCTCAAGACAGTACTACCTTTTCCCTATTTAAACAAAAGCTTTTCTATGAGCTTCCATTTTATGAGAATCTACTCCTCAATAAAGAGACTGGAACCACTAGAATGGCCATTTATATGAAACAAGAGGTGGTGAATAGCGCAGCCCGAAAAAAATTTATTTTCAACACCTTTATCCCTTTGATGGATCAATTTGAGCGAGAACAAGACCTTAAAGTTTACCGTTCTGGCATGCCCTATATTCGCACCCTTAATGCTCAAAATATTGTAGATGAAATGGAGAAATTCGTCTTCGCAGCGATGGGAATCACCTCTTTAATCTTCTTTTTATTTTTCCGCTCTATTCGCGCAACAATTATCTCGATGGTAGTAGTGCTCTTTGGGGTAGCGTGGGCATTGGGGACACTGGGCTTATTGGGTTATGAAATCACCGTTTTAACTGCTTTAATCCCTCCATTAATTATTGTCATTGGAATCCCCAATTGTATTTTTCTCATCAATAAATACCAACAAGAAGTCGCAAAACACGGAAATCAAATCCGGTCCTTACAACAGGTGATTGTCAAAATTGGGAATGCTACCTTGATGACTAATCTAACTACTGCTTCTGGATTTGCTACCTTTATTTTAACGAACAGTAAACTCCTCAAAGAGTTTGGTATAGTTGCTTCGATTAATGTGATTGGAATTTTTGTACTCTCATTATTAATTATCCCAATTGTGTATAGCTTTATGCCTTTACCCAATAAAAAGCACTTAAATCACCTCAATAATGAATCCATTGATGGCTTTGTAAAATGGATGGAAGGCAAAGTACACCACAAACGAATCAACACTTACATCGTTTCTCTAATTGCTCTAGTTGCAAGTATTATTGGGATTTACACGATCAATATTTCAGGAAGTATTTTAGAGGATATGCCTAAAAAGCAATCCTTTTTTAAAGATATTCTATTTTTTGACAGGGAGTTTGATGGTATCGTTCCGTTAGAGATTCTCATTGATACTAAACGTAAAGATGGAGTATTAAAACTATCCACTCTAAAACGGATGGAACGCCTTAATAAAAGCATTGAAGATATCCCAGAACTGTCTTCTCCTACCTCTGTGATCAATGCCATTAAATATGCTAAACAAGCTTATTACAATGGAAATCCCAACTATTATGCCCTTCCCACGGCACAAGAGAATCGTTTTATTCTTTCCTATTTTGATCGCTCGGGTAATGATGAAAACGTACTCAATAATTATGTTGATGATACAGGACAATTTGCACGACTAACCACTTTCATGACAGATATCGACACCGATCGCATGGAAGAAATAGAACAAGAACTCAAGCGTGAGATCGCAAAAATTTTTCCTGAAGAACGTTATACCGTTAAAATAACCGGTAAAGCCTTATTATTTTTAAAAGGAACAAAGTACTTGATTAAAAACCTGGTCTTATCCCTGGTGCTGGCCATCTTTTTAATTGCCCTATTCATGGCCTACTTATTCCGTTCTTTTAAAATGATTATTATTTCCTTGATCCCCAACTTACTCCCATTGATTATCACTGCTGGAATGATGGGCTTTTTAGGCATCCCCTTAAAACCCTCAACGATTTTAGTATTTAGTATCGCCTTTGGAATTTCTGTAGATGATACCATCCATTTCTTAGCAAAATACCGTCAAGAACTAATTGACTCAAAGTGGAAAATTCAGCGCTCTGTCTATGCTGCCCTAAAGGAGACAGGGGTAAGTATGTTTTACACTTCTATCGTTTTGTTCTTTGGGTTTTCTGTCTTTATGAGTTCAGAATTTGGTGGCACTGTTGCTTTAGGAGGCCTTATTTCAATGACCTTACTTTTTGCCATGCTGGCGAATTTAATTCTTCTTCCATCTTTACTCATTTCGTTAAGAGATACGGTAGCGAATGAAGAGGTCTTAAAAGAACCTAAAATCCAAATCATCGAACCATCTGAAAACGAAAAAGCCTCAAAAAGAAAGAAAAATAAATAAATGCTAAACGCTATATTTGCACAAAATTTTCATCATGCCAACTAAAATAAAAGCGCTATTAAGCACCGCAGCGGAGGGTCAAACAGTTACTGTTCAAGGATGGGTTAGAACCTTTAGAGCGAATCGATTTATTGCTTTAAATGACGGTTCAACTTTAGGCAATCTTCAGTGTGTAGTTGATTTTGAAAATTTTGATGAAAATATCTTAAAAAACATCTCTACTGGAGCAGCTTTAAGAATAACTGGAAATTATGTCGAAAGTCAAGGAAAAGGACAAACGACCGAAATACAAGTAGAAGATATTCATGTATACGGAATCGCAGATCCAGATACTTATCCAATTCAACCCAAAAAACACAGCTTTGAGTTTTTACGCGAAAAAGCACATTTGCGCGTTCGAACAGCCACTTTTAGTGCAGTGATGCGTGTACGTGCTGCCTTGTCTTTTGGAGTCCACCAATTCTTTCAAGGAGAAGGGTTTCATTATGTCAATACACCTATCATCACGGGAAGTGACGCTGAAGGAGCAGGTGAAATGTTCCGCGTAAGCGCTTTAGATCCAAAAAATCCGGCCCTTAATGAAGCTGGTGAAGTCAATTTTCAAGAAGACTTCTTTGGGAAAGAAACTCACCTTACTGTTTCTGGACAATTAGAAGCAGAAACTTATGCCATGGGACTAGGTGAGGTTTATACCTTTGGTCCAACCTTTAGAGCAGAAAACTCTAATACCACAAGACACCTGGCAGAATTTTGGATGATCGAACCAGAAATGGCCTTTTTTGACCTAGACGACAACATGGATTTAGCAGAGAAATTTATTAAAAGTGTCTTGCGCTATGTGCTGGAAAACTGTCAGGAAGATCTCGCTTTTTTAGATGAAAGATTTGCTAAAGAAGAAAGTAGTAAACCAAAATTAGAACGCTCTGAAATGGGCTTGTTAGAAAAAATAAAATTTGTTGTTGAAAACGAATTTAAGCGTGTAAGCTATACAGAAGCGATTGATATTCTAAGAAATAGCAAACCCAACAAAAAGAAGAAATTCAACTATCCTATTGATGAATGGGGGGCAGATCTTCAAAGTGAGCACGAACGCTTTTTAGTAGAAAAACATTTTAAAACCCCAGTAATATTATTTGATTATCCTGCTAAAATTAAAGCGTTCTATATGCGTCTAAATGAAGATGGTAAAACGGTAAGAGCCATGGATATTCTTTTCCCTGGAATAGGAGAAATAGTGGGTGGGTCACAAAGAGAAGAACGTCTAGATGTACTTCAAGAGCGAATCAAAGCCATGGGAATCGAAGAAGAAGAACTATGGTGGTATCTTGACTTACGCAAATTTGGTACAGCACCTCACAGTGGCTTTGGATTAGGCTTTGAACGCTTAGTCTTATTCGCAACAGGAATGGGAAATATTCGCGATGTGATCCCTTTCCCACGAACCCCTCAAAATGCAGCTTTTTAGCATGTATTTAAGTTTTCTTATCTTTAGGTAAGACCCAACTTATTATGTTAAAACAACAACTTCAACTTAAGCTTGCACAGAAACTGTCTCCGCAGCAGATACAGTTAATGAAGTTAATTCAATTACCTACGCTTGACTTCGAACAAAAACTTCAAAATGAGCTAGAAGAAAATCCAGCGCTAGAAAGTGGAAAAGAAGAAAGTCAACAAGAAGATAATTTCGATCAAGAATATGACGATAGCAACGAGCTAATCGACACCCAAGACATCGACATTGATGCCTATTTAAGCGACGATGAAATCCCTTCTTATCGCCTCAACACAAATAACTATAGCGCAGACGAGGAAGAAAAAACAACCCCATTATCTGGAGGAGTAAGTTTTCACGAAACCCTAAAACTTCAAATTGGTTCTTTAATCCTAACGGAAGAAGAAAAAATCATCGCTGAATTTATCATAGGAAGCATCGACGAGAGTGGCTATTTGCGTCGTTCCCTAGATGATTTAGTAGACGACCTCGCCTTTACACAAGGGATTATGGTCGAGAAAGAAAAGATTGAAAATGTCTTAGAAAAAGTTCAATCTATTGACCCAGCGGGAGTTGGCGCGAGAAATCTTCAAGAATGTTTAGCCTTACAACTAGAGCGTAAAGAAGCGAGTTTAGCCACAATTGTGGCAAAAAAAATCATATTTGAAACATTTGATCTTTTTTCAAAGAAGCATTTCAAGAAAATGCTAGACAAATTTGATATAGATGAAAGCCTATTTAAAGAAGGGCTTCTGGAAATTGAAAAACTCAATCCTAAACCTGGGGGAGCAATGTCTGGAATTTTTCAAAACACCCACATTGTCCCTGATTTTATTTTAACGATCGAGAATGGAGAAATTCAAGTAAACGTCAATAGAAGAAATGCGCCAGAATTACACGTTTCTGCAGGGTATCAAGAAATGCTAAAGGGTTATAAAGCGGCTTCTACTAAATCAAAAGCACAAAAAGAAGCGGTACAATTCATCAAACAAAAGCTCGATGCTGCACAGTGGTTTATCGACGCTATCCAGCAGCGCAGACAAACCCTTCAGCTCACGATAGAGGCCATTGTAAATCATCAATATGGCTATTTCTTAACAGGAGACGAACGTGCCTTAAAACCCATGATTTTAAAAGATATTGCAGATAAAATCAAGATGGATATCTCTACTGTATCTAGGGTGGCGAATAGTAAATATATCGATACCCCTTATGGTACTAAGCTACTTAAAACCTTTTTCTCTGAATCCCTTACCAATACTGAGGGAGAAGAAGTTTCTACCTTAGAAATAAAGAAAATTCTTCGCACCCTTATCGAAGAAGAAGATAAGAAAAAGCCCTTAGCAGATAATGCCTTGTCAAAAGGCTTACAGGAAAAAGGATACAAAGTGGCACGACGCACTGTGACTAAGTATAGAGAGCAAATGAACTTTCCAGTAGCGCGCTTGCGTAAAGAATTATAAAAGGTAAAAAATCAATCCCAGTTGTAACGGGAATAGCTTTAACGCTCTATTGTTAATTGTGCGAATCTCCTCTTTAAATAGCGGTGTAAGATTGTAATCAAATCTTAAATTCCATGTATTAAAGCCTAACGAAATCCCTATACTATGTTGTATTTCATTCAGTTGATTCTCTAAAGAGAACTTTCTACCAAAGAATGGTTGATACTGTGCACCAAATTGATAACTCAATCGATATCCTAGATATACTCGCCAAAAAGCATATTCAGAGGAAGTAGAAGTACGCCAGCGCAATTCGACAGGAAGTTGCAATTGATGATAACTAAAAACATTGCGCAAGGCTCTTTGTGCCTCTGGGACATTATAAAGATAAGATTGTTGTGATTGTTCTACATTAATGTTGTTTACTAAACGAACAAAACCATAACCAAATCCCACTGCAATAGCCTTATCTCGAAAATTAGAGATAGGGTAATCACGAAGCATACCCACATGAACACTTCTCGAAAAACCGTTCTGCTTAAAACCGCTTATATCATTGGGCTGAAGAGAAAAATTAAGATCGATATAAAATTGATCTTCCCTATAATTAAGGCTGTCTTTTATTTGGGCTGATGCGAAGCAAGCCCAAAAGAATAGAAACAAAAAGGAAAACTTTTGCATAAAACGAAGGTACAACTTTACTAAGATAGGGGTAAAAAAAAAGCACCCGCCTTGAGACGGATGCTTTTATATATTCATCAAATGGATTAATTGATATTCTGTGTATATTCTCCTACACGTGTAGTGTAGTTAATTTTTAAGGCGTTCACTTTACGTAACTCCTGTTTAATATCTGTAATTAATCCCATGTTTGTCTCCCCGTCCACTTTAAGGGCAGTGGTCAAAACATTTTGTAATTCTTGACGCTTTGATGCTCTTTCTGCTAGAACAAAAGCAGCAACATCACCTACATCAGCAAATTTGTCGTTTAACTGAATACGTGCCTGTGTACCATATTTATCTGCATAACGGCTAGAAGGTTTTCCAGCATAGATATACATAACACGATCTTTCTTATCCAATTTTTGAATCTGATCTGCTGCAGGTAAAGAGTTTTGAATCATTAAGGTGCTATCGCGCATAACGGTAGCTACCATAAAGAAAAACAAAAGCATGAAAACGATATCTGGTAGAGATGCGGTTGAAATCGCAGGTAAATCTCCGCCTTTTTTCTTTTTAAACTTTGACATACGTTGTGTTTTAATTGGTTTTACTCGGTTCTGCTTCAGATAGCTTTTGCGGATACATCGCCTTAACCTCGTCTAACTTAGGCTTCAACTTAGCCTTATCGCTAGCAGATGTTCTAGGGTCGCTATAGCGGTTTTGTGCTTCTCTATAAGATAATCCAGCTAAAGGGTTTAGCCTTGCAAATTCACGATCGCGAAGATCGTTATATGCAGCGACTAACTCATTTTGAACAGCGATATAAACCTTGTAAGAGGTTTCTCTATCGTTTTTCAAAGAGATAATCGCTTTTTCAGGATTGTCCGAAGAACTTGAATCTCTTTTCCCTTGGCAATAGTCACAAGCTTCTTCGCCTGTACCACCACCATTATCTAAAAAGGCAATCGCTGCTTGACGCAGTTCGCTTAGCTCCATAATATCTTCTTCTACTAAAAGTCGGTTGTCCTTGTTCACTACTACTGTAAAGATGTTACGCTCTTTAATAATTGGAGGATCTACTACTTCGTCTGTAGGAGGTAATTTACGGTTGATACCAGAATCTGTTTCAATCGTAGTGGTTACCAAGAAGAAAATTAATAGCAAGAAAGCGATGTCTGCCATCGAACCAGCATTTACCTCAGGTGCAGCTCTTTTTGCCATAATTTATCTATTAGTTATACCTTTAATTCCAGAATAGCCCATTGCACCAATCGCAATTACCGCTAGATAATAAAAGACGCGTATACCTGTTTCAACCCATCTTGCGCCAGAGGCAGAAAGTACTTCTCCGTCTTTAAGTGGGGTTTCAACACCTGTTGATAGTGCGAAAGCTAAGCCCACTACTAGCGCTAGGAATCCAACAGAAATTAATGCCTTTTTTAATTTTTGGCTATCTCCAAATAAATTGAGTAGCGAAAAAATTACTGTGGCTGCTATAGAAATCACAAGGATAATCTGAGCAATAGAAATTAATGGAGATACCGTACCGAAATCACCCATGGCTGCTGCCATTTTAATCTCTTCGTCACCAGCTCCAATGATTCTCAAGAGGAAAACTACCCCAAGAATCCCTAAGAGACCAGCTACTATTTTTACTATTTTTTGAAAATTCATAATCTACAGTGTTTAATGAGGGTTTTTACTTCTTGTGAGCCACAAGGATGTCAACTAAAGTGATGGAAGCATCTTCCATATCGTTAACAATACCATCGATTTTTGCAACAATGTAGTTATAGAAAATTTGAAGAATGATCGCTACAACAAGACCAAATACAGTTGTCAAAAGGGCTACTTTAATCCCTCCTGCTACTAATGATGGTTGCATGTCTCCTGCTGCTTCAATTTTATCAAAGGCTTGAATCATCCCGATTACAGTTCCCATGAAACCAAGCATTGGTGCTAATGCGATAAATAAAGAAATCCAAGAAACATTTTTCTCTAATTGTCCCATTTGAACTCCTCCATAAGCAACAACTGCTTTTTCAGCACTTTCTACTCCTTCGTCAACACGGTCTAAACCTTGATAGAAGATAGAAGCAACAGGACCTTTAGTGTTACGGCATAATTCTTTTGCCGCTTCAACACCTCCACTTGATAGTGCTTCTTCAACTCCTTCGGTTAGTTTTTTAGTATTAGTTGATGCTAAGTTTAAGAAGATGATTCTCTCGATAGCAATCGCTAAGCCTAAAATCAAACAAATTAATACGATTCCCATAAATCCTGGTCCACCTTCGATGAAACGCTTTTTTAATTCTTGGGTAAAAGAAGCAGACTCTGCAGGTGCATCAGCTTGTTCTTCTTCTTGTACAATCGTAGAAATACTTAGATTGTCTAGGTTGATTGTATTGGCATTAGCGGTAAAACTTACCATGAACATGCTCATTACAAGGGTAACGAATAATTTTCTCATTTTGATGAATTTTGTGTTCTGTTAAATTAAGGGTTTAAAGATAAAAAAAAATATGGTTCAACATAATTTTTAAGGTATAGGTGATAACTGTTTCTCTTATTAATTAATGTTTGAATATCGATTACTTTATTTTCTAGGCATTTAAGGAGATAAAATATTTAATTTACTTCTTGAGGAAACAATTGATTTAATGCCAATACTATGCCATTTGTCCAGCCAAAACCGTCTTGGTTAGGATATTCCCCTCCTCCTGCCGCTAAACTCAAATCCATGACATTATATTTCTCCATCATTTTACCAGTATTTTGATAAACTTTCTCGCTTATGGCTAACCAGTTACGAGTGGCTTGTTTAGCCAGGGTAGTGTGGCCATAGTTATTTAATCCCACAATTGTTGTCCATTGTAAAGGGGCCCACCCGTTAGGGGCATCCCATTGTTGACCTGTGTTTTGCAAACTGGTGACAAAACCTCCTGGCTTTAAAAAGTCTTTTTCAAGGTTCTCTTTTACTCCCAGGGCTTGTTCTACAGAAGCAATTGATAAGAATAATGGAAACCCTCCTGCTAGACTTCTCCTGCTGGTATGGCTTTTATTGACATAGTGATAGTCTTCAAAGAATTGGGAGTTTTTATTCCAGAATACGGCTTGTATCGCTTTTTTTCTTGCTTCTGCCTTTTGTCTATACAGTTCCCCTTTGGCGTTATCGCCTTTTAAATGATAAGTCGTAGAAAGAGTTTTCTCTAAACTGTACAACAAGCAATTGAGATCAACAGGGAGGATATCTACTACCTCGATGCTTGAGAGATTTTGATTATCGGCAAACCAGCGACTGCTGTAATCCCACCCACTCATAGCGCCAGTTCTTAAGTTACTATACAAAGCTTCTTTTTCTTTTTGTGTTGAAAGGTCTTGCGCTAGTTCATAGTCCTCTCTGTGGCTCTCTGGGCGAGGTGAAGAACCTGTATCAAAATATCGATTAAGGATCATTCCATCTACCTGGACTATTTTATTGTCTTGCATCCAATAAGCGTATTCTTTTTCTAAAGAAGGAAGATACTTCAAGGCTTTTTGAGGCTCATCTGCACTGATTTCATTGACCATTAAAGCAAAAAATGGTGGTTGGGAACGACTCATATAGTATTGTCTATTTCCGTTAGGAATAAATCCAATGGTGTTAATCAAGTAAGCAAAATTATCCACCATCTTTTCGGCAAGTGCTGGATGACTTAGTTTTAACCCTTTAATGGTAAAGAAACTATCCCAATAATAGATTTCTCTAAATCTTCCACCCGGGACGATATATTCTCCTGGTAAAGGAATAAGTGAACTGTGGGCTTTAATATTATCTGGATTACGGGTTAATTCGTCCCATAAAGCAACAATATGTTCTTGAACTGTTTTTGATTGATCGCTCTTAAAATCTGCTTGAAAGGGTTGTGGAATATTAAAGTTAGTCTCGATAAATTCTTTTAAATCAAAATCTGATTTATCTTTTAAAGAATTGTAAGAGGCAAGTAATTCGTTCAGGGGTAAACGCGGTGTAGCGTCGGCAAAAGTTTTACTGTCTGGATAATAGTGGGCCATTTGTACCGCATGATAAAAGTCACTATTGTAATAGTCTTGATAACTTACTGTTGAAGCACTAGTCGTTTTTTTAGTACTACAAGATTGCGTCGTTAACATCAAGGAGGTAAAAGTAAATATAGTCAAAGTAGCTTTTTTTAAGACTGCAGTGATTTTCATATTATTGAATTTAAAGCCCTAATATAATTTCTTCTTTTCAACTAGGTCGCTTATTCCCTTCCAAATTTTTTAAATCTAGTATGTCTTAAGTCCTGTGATCTCAAGATCTAAAACAGATAATTGATGTAATCTAGGTAAATAGGCTCCCTTAGCCGTTTTCTCCCATTGTTCCCAGGTAGCCTCTATTCCTCCAATGGGAAGAATACTTACCCACATTTGAAAGGCCCTGGGTCGATGGTTATCATCTAATAACCACAAATAAGAATCCCCTGGTTTTGTCCCTCCGCTTTTAAAAGTAACTAACAAAGCATCTTCCCCATTATCTTGCTTGACTAGACGTCGCTCGACTCCTGCGTCAAATAATTTATAAGGCGCTACTAACCAGAAGCTATCATTATTAAATTTCGCTTCGGCAACACGAATAAAATCATCTTTCATTTCGCCTGTATAAGCTGATCCATTAACTTGAATAGAGGATTTCTTTAAAGCTTTAATATTTAAATCAACAGAAATACTATCCCATAGCACCTTGCAACGTCCTTGATTTTTATACCACCTATAAGATCTAACCCGACCCCTACTGGAAAAGGTCCACGCGATATAATTGAGTTCTTTATAGGCTTCATAATTCATGGCATCTAACATTTTTTTAGCCAAAAGATCTGCTTCAACTCCTTGAGTACCCTGTGGGAGTTCTTGATTATAAGAATAATAGAGACCTGCTAGACTTAGCCCTAAAAATAAGGCTAAGGCCAGGAGACTTTTTAGGGCAATTTTGACAAACTTCATAAAGAGAAGAAATTGTTAGGTTGTGATTCTGGGGTCGAAAGTATAAAAAAGGGAGAAATACTAGCACAAATTAGAGATATAAAAAAACCCTTATTTCAAGGGATTTATCTTTAGTATGCAGAGAGGATGGGACTTGTGCCAATGCAAATAGCATTAAATCAGACTAAATTCTTTTCTCATACAGCGAACATAACAATATTTAGTAATATTTAATAGTCACCCAACTGTTCACCTATGCGCTTCTAACTTTCTGAATCAAACTCGAGAATAACTTCTATACACCTTACAGGTGAATTTGGTAAAATAATCTAAAATATGGTAAGGGGTTCAAAATTTTTCGACTCTCAAATTGAACTCTACAGTAAAGATAAATTATACTTAATAAATTTGCTGATCAGTGTAGAGATGTATTTAATCTTTTAGTTACTTGAATTATTTGATTCGAAAGAATCTTATATCCTTCCTTTGTTAAATGAACACCATCGTTAGTAAATCTACTTTTCAATCCGCCTTTACCATTGTGCATAGCACTGTAATAATCCAGGTACACTACATTATTTTTTCTTGCATAATCCTCAAGTATAACATTCAAATCTATCACCTTTTGGGTTGGAATAATTTCTGGATTCCAAACAAATTTATCCGCAGGTAAAACAGAGCATATAATTGGAATTATATCATGTGCTTTTGATAATTCAACCATTGAAAAAATATTATCTGCAACTGTTTTTAAATCATAAAACTTTGTGTTTTTTGCTATGTCATTAATGCCAGCCAAGATTACTACAGCTTTTGGATTTAATGTTATCACGTCTTTTCTAAACCTTAATAACATTTGAGATGTGGTTTGTCCACTGTATCCACGATTTATTAAATTGTTGTTTTCTAAAAATTCTGAATCATAGTAAGACCAACCTTCAGTGATTGAATCACCCATCAATACAATTATTGATTTAGGTTTAACTGAACTCAAAAGATTACTATTTTCTTCTTTATACTTTAATAAGCCCCCCCAATCATAATCTTTAATTATATTTTCTGCTTTTTTTTGAATAATGTTTTCAGAATTCGATTGAGCATTACAAGGCACTTGATTAATTAAGAATAAACAAAAAAACAAAAGGAAAAAAAATTTCATAACAGATAATGACATAAGCATAATATTTAGTGAAATAAATAACGCTATAATTTTATAATTCAAAACAAGTCTTTTTCTTTAAAAATCAGAATACCTTAAAAATACTAAATCAGTAAAATGAACAGCATTAACTTTAACTTCATTATATCTGATTCAATTGGTTGGGATATTTCTAAAAAAAGTTTTTTTACAACCAGCCTCAATCCTTTAGATTAATTCCAAGACTTTTTAAATGTATTATATGTTTATTCATTCTCAATTTATATTTATCCCATTCTCTTAATTTTGAATTTGTCCAGCCAATCTCTGCGTGTCCTAAAATTCTAGGGAATACTAAAAAAGATAGTTCATCAAAATTACTTACCGTTTCTGTCCAGATTGGTGCTTCAATTCCTAGAATATTTATTTCACCTAAAGATTCAGAAAAATATTTGGGATCCCATTCATATGCATCTTTAACAGAGGTATAACCTGCCCAGTTTAATCCATATGGGCTCAAACTGTCATACTTCATGTCCAAATACGCATGACTTGCCGGCGAATAGATAATTTCCTTGCTCTTTCCAATTACATTTTTCTTACTCTCATTATTCCAGTATTGTGCTATGTCTGCTGTTTTAGTATTGTTATCCCAAGTGATTGGTTTTTTATTATTCTGTTTTACATAAAGCACAACTGAATCCATCATTTGGATGAAATCTTCCTTTGAAGTAACATCTGATTCATCTCCACCGACATGAAAATAAGGACCAGGTGTTATAGCAGAAATTTCATCAATTACATTTTCTAAAAATTTGTAGGTAATATCATTTTGTGCACAAAGTGAACTAAATCCAACTTCAATACCTGTATAAATTTCAGGACTTATTCCATTACAATTTAATTCAGAATACGAAGCTAAAGCGGCATTAGTATGACCTGGAATATCAACTTCTGGAACAATTGTAATAAAATGGTCGTGGGCATAATTAACTATATCATGATATTCTTCTCGAGTATAAAATCCGCCTGGGGTGCCTCCAACTTCTTTTTCTGCTCCTATAGTTGTTAGTTTTGGCCATTTTTTAATTTCAATTCGCCATCCTTGATCGTCTGTTAAGTGAAGGTGAAGGTGATTTATTTTATAAAAACTAAGTATATCAATATATCGTTTTACATCATTCGTGTCAAAAAAATGTCTAGCAACGTCTAACATTGCTCCTCTGTACGAATAACTTGCGTGATCATTAATATCGCCAAATGGAATTGAAGTATCGTTTTGCCCACTTGAAATTAAAATTATTTGTTTAAGCGATGTTATTCCGCGGTAAAGACCTTCTTCCGATGGGGATTCTAAAGTAATACCCCTTCTGTTTATACTAAGATTGTAGCTTTCTCCCTTATCTTCAATTGAAGTGTTTGATTTAATGTGGATTGATATATTAGATGAGTTAGTGTCTGAGCAAATTTTTATTGATTCATTGCTAATGGAGCTTAAAACATTTTTTAATTCATTTGTTGCTTTAATGAGTCTAGGAGAATCAAGGCTAGTGATTATTTCCTGGATAGAATTTAGTTCTAATTTACCTTCTTCAATTATTATTTGGTTGGGTAATGGAATCAAATTATAATCATGAATATTTTGGTTTTCATTGCATCCTATTAATACCAAAAAAAATGTAATAGAAATAAGTTTTAAATTTTTCATGGATAACATTATTTATTTCGGATTTATATGGTATTTAGTGAGTATACTAAACAACATATAGTCATTCCAAACAATTGATAACTAGCAAATTTTTGATTTAGGTTAAAAGATTTCCTTCTTCATCCCAAACAGCTGTCTCATTTCGTTTTTCTTGGTCAATACATTTTGCGATCCATGCTGGATCATAGGACAAGCCCATTTCATCTAAGACATCTTGAGGAACTCCGTCCCAAATATTGGGCATATTTCCCCGATAATCTAATTCTTTTATTCCAGCTTCCGAAGTGAAATATCCAGTCAAAACTAAATTACGCAATAGCGAAAAGAATTGCACCTCTTGTGGTTGTTCTTCAACTCCTTCAATGGGGAAAGCCATTTGATCCAAAATACTTTTTTGTTGCGCTTCTTCTGCACGGATAAAATCCAGTCCAAAATTTTTATTTGCTTTGCCGTTTAGCGCCATCAAACCCCCACGCATGGGCAATTGAAAGTCTGGATAATCCACCATCATAAAACCGATAAATGGCACTACTCCTGCTTCTTCAATAGTTCCCTGCTCATTAGGAGGTAAAATGAGATTTGCTAAACAAGCGACAAGCTCTTCTTCGGCTGGAGTAAAAAAAGTAGTCTCCAATAAAAGCTTGTCAATGGATGCTTCTTTTTTGTTTCTCCCATACTGGTATTCCCATATCTTTTCTGTCACTTTTTCTGCAGGCTCGTCACAGCTGTTTAATAACAAGCCCCCTGCAACAGAGCCCAGTAAAAGGGATTTTATACTTTCTCTTCTATCCATGGTTTAGATATTTTGCTTTTTTAATTCTTGAATAATAAAATCAGAGGTACGCCATGCGAGTGCCATAATCGTCCAAGTGGGATTTTTATCTGCTTGTGAAACAAAAGGTCCAGCATCAACCACAAAGACATTGTCCACATCGTGCAACTGTTCAAACTCATTTACAACAGATTTTGTAGGATCACTCCCCATACGTGTAGTCCCCACTTCGTGTATAATTCTTCCAGGTGCATGCAATCCATAATTGCGATCTGCCCCAGGCTTCTCTCCTAATAAGATTCCTCCCATATTGGTTAAAATCTCTTCAAAAGTCTCGTGCATATGTTTTGCTTGCTTTTTTTCAAAGTCAGACCATTTATAGTGAAAGCGTAAAACAGGAATTCCAAACTCATCTACTGTAGTAGGATCAATTTCACAATAATTATCTTTTCGGGCGATGGCTTCACCTCTTCCAGAAATCCCTACGACAGAACCATAAAACTTTTTGACATCTTCGCGCAGACCATTGCCATAACCGCCCACTTTTTCGCCTAAATATTTATTTAATCCATTAGGGTCAAAACCGGTTCCATAACTGGGCATCCCCATTCCTCCCCATTGTTCTAAATGATAGCCCCGCGGAAAATCTAGCTTTTTATTATCTAACCACCAGGGAGAGTAAACATGCATTCCGCCTACACCATCTTCATTGTATCGCTTGCGATTCATTAAGGCTGGGACAAAAGCCATACGGTCTGCTCCAGTAGAATCATGGAGATATTTACCCACTAGATTACTGCTATTCCCAAGACCATTAGGGTGTTGACTGCTTTTTGAGTTTAGTAAAATACGTGCTGTACTACAGGCAGAAGCCGCCAGGATTAATATTCTTCCTTTAATACTGTATTCACGTCGATCTTCTTTATTGATATAAGCAACTCCTGTCGCCTTCCCCTCTTCATTGGTCAAGACTTCTTTTACCATAGAATTGACATATAAATCCACTTGCCCTTTCCCTTTCTGAGCAGGGAAAATAAGACAAGAACCCGAAGAAAAATCGGCATAAACCGAACAAGATCTTGCACATTGATTACAATAAAAACAAACCCCTCGTTGATCATTTATTCGTTTTGTCAAAACAGATAATCGTGAGGGAATCACTTTAACATTCGCCATTTTAGCCCCTTTGATGTATAATAATTCGTGCAAGCGGGGTTTGGGGGGTGGTAAGAAAAATCCGTCAGGTTCATTAGGAAGGTTTTCTTTCGTCCCAAAAACACCAATAAGTTTATCTACTTTATCGTAATAAGGCTTTACATCTTCATAGCCAATAGGCCAGTTTTCGCCTAAACCATCGCGGTCTTTTCCTTTAAAATCTCTGGGACCAAAACGCAATGAAATACGTCCCCAGTGATTTGTTCTTCCGCCTAACATTCTAGAACGGAACCAATCAAACTGTGTGTCTCCAATTCGATTATAGGGCTCGCCTTCAATTTCCCAGCCGCCATAGGCCATGTCATACTCGCCAAACACACGCTTTGTTCCAGCACCGCGGCGTGGAGATTCATAAGACCATTTAAGTTGGGTTTGTTGCGCTGGATCGGCAGGGTCAAAAAACGGACCTGCTTCTACAACTGCTACTTTAAGACCAGCATCTGCCAAAATCTTTGTCGCCATTCCACCGCCTGCACCAGATCCTACTATCACAACATCGTAATAAGTACTGTTTTCAATTATTTCCATGTGTTATAGATTTAATATCTAATATAAATATCTTTTGTATAATTCTACTGCTTCATAATTTGTCATCCCAAGATTTTTTAATTTTTGAGCGTTATTCCTATTTCTTTCCTCAGCTCTTAACCAAAATTCTCTCCTGTCTTCACCTTGGTACATTACACCATCTTTTTGAGTTTGATGAAAAAATATTGCACTGCGTTTACGTAAAACTTGAGAGGGACTCATGGGGATGGCCATATTGGCTTCATGTATTTCCCAATCTAACCAAGCACCTCTGTAAAGCCAAAGCCAACAGTTTTTAGCGTAGGGTTGATTTTTAATTTTTTTAAGTGATTCTAATATAACCTCAAAACATTTTTTATGTGTACCGTGAGGATCAGCTAAATCTCCAGCAGCAAAAATTTGATGTGGTTTGATTTTATTAATTAACTCTACCGTTAGTGAAATATCTATTTCTGATACTGGATCCTTTTTAATTTTTCCTGTTTCATAAAAGGGTAAGTTCAAGAAATGGATGTTATTTTCATTTAGATTTAAAAACCGAACAGAGGCACAGGCTTCACTTTTCCGAATATTCCCTTTTAATAAAAGAAGATTCTTATCCTGTGGAGATATATTCCTCTCTTTAAGCTTTTTTTTAAGGTTTTTTATTTTTTTTGGAATATCTATTGATAATCCTTCACAAACCTCGATAAACTTAAGTGCTTCGTGATCAGGAACTGCAATATTTCCAGAGGTTTGGTAAACAACATGTACTTCGTGTCCTTGAGAAATTAATCGATCTAGAGTTCCTCCCATAGAAATCACATCGTCATCTGGGTGTGGGCTGAAGATTAAACACCTTTTTGAACTAGGTGAACTTCTTTCAGGATATCTTTCCTGTTCAACATTAGGCTTTCCCCCTGGCCAACCTGTTATCATTCTTTGAACTCGATCAAATATCTTAATATTTAAATCATATGCATTATTTTCTTGGTTGATTAGATCAGACATACCATATTTATTGT
>JAKMGK010000031.1 GCA_022424955.1 Flavobacteriaceae bacterium | reverse complement strand
CTGCTATTTTCTCTAATATTCTTTATAAAAACTATGACTTAACCATGTTTATGAATGGTGTTTTAGGAGGTCTTGTAGGAATTACTGCAGGGGCAGATCAAATGTCTCCTATGGATGCTGTTTTAATTGGCGCCATCGCAGGTGTTATTATTGTCTTAGGAGTTGCTCTTATTGACAAACTTCGTTTAGATGATCCAGTGGGTGCAGTTGCCGTACACTTAATTTGTGGAATCTGGGGAACACTTGCCGTAGGGCTTTTCGGAGAAATGGCTGGCCTGGACCAATTCTTAATCCAACTTGCTGGTGTAGGAATCGTTGGGGCGTTTAGTGTGATTTGCTCTTTCGCCATCCTTATTCCAATCAAAGCTACCATGGGTCTTCGTGTTGACAAAGAAGAAGAATTAAAAGGGCTTGACCTGGCAGAGCACGGAATGGATGCTTATGCTGACTTTAGAATGAACCAACACTAATCTCATTATTATCAACTATAAAATAAATATTATGAAATTATTTAAAACTACTTTATTATCCCTTTCCCTTTTTGCCAGTTCATTAACATTTGCGCAAGAAGAAGCTACGACAGAAGTAGCGAATGAAGAAACAACAGAAGAACCCACCTTTAGCATTGCTGGATCTATAGATACTTACTACAGAAGTAGCGAATATGCTCCTGGTACTTCTTTTGGAAACCTTCCTGGTTTCGCTTTAGGAATGGCAAATGTTATTCTTTCTTATGAAGGAGAAAAGTCTGGTTTTGTTGCAGATTTAGTATTTGGACCTAGAGGAAACGACGCAGTATTTGGTTCTGCTTCTTATATAGATGAAGATGGTGAACTTGTTACCAAAGGATCTAACTCAATTGTTAACCAGCTTTATGCTTATTATAACATTAGCGATAATTTTAGATTAACACTTGGTAACTTCAATACTTTCCTAGGATATGAAGTGATCTCTCCGGTAGCTAACTTTAACTACACTACCTCTTATATGTTCTCTTATGGACCTTTCTCTCATACTGGGATTAAAGCTGATATCACAGTAAGTGATGACGTTTCTCTTATGTTAGGTGTATTAAACTCAACTGATATGACTGAATTCCAACCATTAGGAGATGATTATATGTTTGGTGCTCAAGTAGGCCTATACGGTCAGTATATCAACTATCTTGGAGGCGGAACTGCAGGTGTGTCTCAAATTGATTTCACCGGTGGATTTAATATCACTGACAGCTTCTATTTAGGACTAAACGCGACTAGTTACAGCGACGATAATGATGTTAAATTTTCTGGTGTAGCCTTATACCCTCAATATTCATTCTCAGATAGTTTTGCTTTAGGTGCACGTTATGAAGCATTTTCTGAAGATGGACTTGAGGCAATTGATGCCGCAGGAGGAGAAGCAGATAATACTTCTTTCACAATCACAGGAAGCTATACTTCTGGAAACATGATCATCAAGCCAGAATTACGTCTTGATACTGCTTCAGGACAATTCTACAGCAATGCAGACGGTGCAACAGACAGCCTTTCAACTTTTATCGTAGCTGCAATCTACAGCTTCTAACCATAATAATTGTTCGGTTTTTTTTAACCCCTGGAACCCATTTTGTGAGTTTCAGGGGTTTTTTCTTTTCCCATAATGTAAAAGTTAGTAGTATTGAACTTTCTAATCCCAAATCATGTCAAAATTTATCCTTAACATACATTGTCCAGATCAAAAAGGGATCATTGCGACAGTCACTAATTTTATTCACCTCAATGCGGGTAATATCTTATACATTGATCAATATGTCGATCGAGAAAATAAGCTCTTCTTTATGCGACTTGAATGTGAATTTGTCAATGGAGATTTTCCAGAAGCACAGTTTAGAAAGACCTTTGACAAAGCAGTGGCAGAACAATTTTCACTTACCTATGAGCTATACAACCTTGAGGATCGCCCCAGAATGGCTTTATTTGTCTCGAAATATGACCATTGCCTCTATGATATACTAGCGCGTTATCAATCTAATGAGTTAGCGGTAGAAATTCCTTTTATCTTAAGTAATCACGAAGATCTAAGTGAAATTGCCAAGCGCTTTGACCTTCCCTACTATCATGTCCCTGTCACTAAAGAAACTAAAGCCGAGGCAGAAGAAAAACAATTAGAGATTTTAGAGAAGCACAATGTAGAATGCATTGTCTTAGCAAGATATATGCAGATTATCTCTCCAAAGCTTATCGAGCATTTCCCCAATAAAATCATCAATATTCATCATTCTTTCCTTCCTGCTTTTCCTGGTGCAAAACCTTATCATTCTGCCTATGAAAGAGGAGTGAAAATCATTGGTGCAACCAGTCATTATGTAACAGAAGAATTAGACGCTGGGCCTATCATTGAACAAAATATCACTCAGGTGTCTCACCTTCACTCCATTCAAGACTTTATTGCAAAAGGAAGAGATTTAGAAAGAATGGTATTATCAAAAGCTATTCAACTACACATCAATCGAAAAGTAATGGTCTATCAAAACAAGACCGTTGTCTTTTCTTAAATGTTTCTTAAGAAGTGTAAAGACAAGTGATTAAACGTTTGCGGTCGCTCTACATTGACTACATGCCCACAATCTGAAATAACCTGCAATTTAGAAAGCTTGTGTTGACTAACAACACTGCGCACTGTGGGTAAAAACATATAGTCTTGATCTCCCATAACATAGAGGGTGGGAACTTTAATGGGTTCCTGACGGAAGATTTTCAACAACGGTATTAACTCTGACGTTAATTTAAACCAACGGATAAATTCTTTTTGGTACAACTTTTTAGCCTCCCTGATAAAAAGCAGGCGTGACTCTTTATGGTTGCGGTTAGGCATAATAATAAAGGCTAACATTTTATACAACCACATATAAGGCAATATTGATTTTGTGGCGTTGCCAAAGCGCATCAATAAACGAGAGCGAAAATTAAGTTTTAATATCGCACCTCCCATAATCATACTCTTTACGCGCTGGGGTGATTTTTCTGCGATACCACGAATTAAAATTGTCCCTAAGGAAATTCCCATAAAATGCGATTCTTGAATATTTTCATAATCTAACACCTCAACAATCTCATCTGCAATAGCATCAAAAGTATAGGTGCTATTTGCTAAATCCAGCATATGGTGCTTTGATTTACCATGACCCCTCAAATCAATCAATAAAAGGTTAAAGAACTTTGAAAAACTCTTAATCTGTTTAAACCAAATGGTAGAACTCCCTCCAGCACCGTGGATAAAGGTAACCCAAGGTTTATCTTTTTTTGATCGATAAACAGTATAATTTAACATTAGATTAAGTTCTTTTCTTTGAGTAATACGGCCATCTCCTCTTGTAAAGTTTTGGCTGCTGTTGCGGCTGCTTCTGCAAAATCCTCTTTTTGGGAAGCATAAATAATTCCGCGAGAAGAATTCACTAAGAGTCCCACATCATCATTGAGTCCATTTTGCGCTACCTCTGACAAACTACCGCCTTGTGCGCCTACGCCTGGAACAAGCAAAAATGCATTCGGGATTGTAGCACGGATTTCCTTTAAGGCTTCGGCGCGAGTAGCGCCTACAACATACATCAATCGCTGGCTTCCCTCCCAGTTTTGTGAGGTTTTCAATACAGATTGATAGACGGGAGTCCCGTTTGCTTCTATACGTTGAAAATCTGCCGAACCTGGATTAGAAGTCAAGGCCAATAGAATAGTGTATTTATCTTCAAAAGCTAAAAAAGGTTCTATTGAATCTTTGCCCATATAAGGGGCTACTGTAATCGAATCAAATCCTAAGGTCTCAAAATACGCCTTTGCATAACGGGTAGAAGTATTGCCTATATCCCCACGCTTGGCATCGGCAATGGTAAAGTGTTTAGGGTAATGTGCATTTAAATAGTCTATTACCTCATTAAGTGCAGCCATTCCTTCTACACCATAGGTTTCAAAAAAAGCAATATTGGGTTTATAAGCTACCGCAAAAGGTGCTGTGGCGTCTATAATGGCTTTTGAAAAATCAGCTAGGGCGGTAGACGGATTTTTAAAGCGAGAAGGCACTTTATCTAGATCAATGTCTAAGCCAACACAGAGGAAAGATTTTTTACGTAAAATTTCAGCTTTTAGTTCTTCTAACTTCATGCTTAAAATACCTCGCCGGCTTCTTTTAATTTTTCTGTATTCTGGAACAATTGCAATTCGTCAATCAACTTGCTAATATCTCCATTAATAATGTTTTGTAAATCATAAAGGGTCAAACCAATGCGGTGATCTGTCACCCTTCCTTGAGGGTAGTTATAGGTTCTAATCTTGGCAGAACGATCTCCAGAAGAAACCAAGGAATTTCTCTTTTCGGCATCTGCTTCTAACTTTTTAGACAACTCTAATTCATATAAACGCGAACGTAACACTTTTAGGGCCTTATCCTTGTTTTTATGCTGAGATTTCTGGTCTTGGCATTGTGCCACGATACCTGTTGGTTCATGGGTTAAACGCACTGCAGAATAAGTAGTATTTACCGATTGCCCTCCTGGTCCAGAAGAACAGAAATAATCTACCCGTACGTCGTTCATGTTGATTTCAACATCAAATTCTTCGGCTTCTGGTAAAACCATTACGGTTGCAGCAGAGGTATGCACTCTTCCTTGTGTTTCTGTTTCAGGTATTCTTTGAACTCTATGTACGCCAGATTCATATTTTAAATATGAATATATGTCGTCTCCGTTCACTAAAAAAATTACTTCTTTAAATCCACCTGCTTCACTCTTAGATATATTTATGATTTCTAATTTCCATTTTTTTTTTGAACAAACTTTTTCATACATT
>JAKMGK010000023.1 GCA_022424955.1 Flavobacteriaceae bacterium | reverse complement strand
ATCAAAACCGTGTGCTTTCAAAAAGCTCGCAAAAACTCCAATCCCACCACCGATATCAAGAACTTTGTTTTGCTTGCTATCTGATCTCAGCACCTTGAGTTTAAACTTCAGCATTATTTTTTGTGCTACGGTATAAAGGACCCCTTTAAGACCTTTTGGCTGTTCTTGATGAGAAACATAGTTGTCATCAGGATAATAATCGGATAGGTTTAAATCATCTCTAACAATCGTTCTTCCCAAATTTCCTGAGGAGTCAAAGCGAATTGGAAAGATTTCACCTGATACTAAATGGTCTTGGACTTCTATTATTTTGTGTGTTGACTTCATAGATGTTTCACGTGAAACATTTACCCTTAACGACCCATGCTGACTAGCAGAACACTAATGTCGCTTGGATTGATTCCGCTGATTCTAGAAGCTTGCGCAAGAGTAGTGGGTTGAATTTTATTCAGCTTTTCCTTAGCCTCATGAGATAAAGAAGCCAATCGATCGTAATCAAAAGCCCGAGGAATTTTAATATTTTCAAGTCGCTTTAGTTTGTCCGCAGTACGCTTTTCTTTTTCGATATAGCCTGCGTATTTAATTTCAATTTCTGCCTGTTCTAAGATGACGTCATCCATGTTCTTTTCTTCAAGGAAAGCGGCAACATTTTGAAAGCGTAATAGATCCTGGCGTTTTATGTTCGGGCGAGAAAGAAGTTTAGCAAACTTATCTGTCTGCTTTACCGCTACATCCTCTTTGTCGTGAAGTAGATGATTTGCCTCTTCAAGGCCATAACTCGTCTTTTTTAAAAAGGAAATCAACGCATTACTTAATTCTTCCTTTTTCTCTACAGCCCTAATACGCTCCTCTGAAGCCAAGCCCAGTTCATAGGCCTTAGGCGTCAATCGTTGGTCTGCATTGTCTTGTCTTAACAAGGTGCGGTATTCAGCCCTTGAAGTAAACATGCGGTAAGGCTCTTCCGTGCCTTTTAGAATAAGATCATCAATCAATACACCAATATAGGCTTCTTCTCTACCTAAAACAAACGGGGTTTTGTCTTGACATTTGAGATGCGCATTAATTCCTGCCATGATTCCTTGCGCTCCAGCTTCCTCATAACCAGTAGTTCCGTTGATTTGCCCTGCAAAAAATAAATTTTGTGTGTTTTTAGTTTCTAAACTGTGAAGGAGTTGAGTGGGAGGGAAGTAGTCATACTCAATTGCATAACCTGGTCTAAAAAACTTGACCTGTTCAAAACCTCTTACTTGTTTTAAGGCTTTGTATTGAATATCGTCTGGGAGTGAAGTTGAAAATCCATTGACATAAACCTCGACAGTATCCCACCCTTCTGGTTCAACAAAAATTTGGTGCTGCAACTTGTCACTAAAACGATTGATTTTGTCTTCAATAGATGGACAATATCGAGGGCCCGTACTTTGTATCGACCCATTAAACATCGGTGATCGATCAAAGCCTGTACGCAATAAGTTGTGTACCTCTTCATTGGTATGTGTTATGTAACAGCTACGTTGCTTTTCAAGTGGTTTGGTCAATTCCTTAAAAGAGAACTTTGAAGGTTTGCTATCTCCGGGCTGTTCTTCCATTTTACTAAAATCTAAAGAACGGCCGTCAACACGGGGCGGGGTTCCAGTCTTCATTCGTCCAGCTGTAAATCCTAATTCTTGAAGGGCGGCTGTTAAACCAGTAGAAGCCTTTTCTCCTGCGCGACCTCCTCCAAAGTTCTTTTCTCCGATATGAATCAGACCGTTTAGAAAGGTGCCGTTAGTGAGCACAACTGTTTTACCGTAAATTTTTAAACCTAAGGAGGTAACAACTCCAATAACCTGATCATTGTCTACAATGAGATCTACTATCATGTCTTGATAAAAATCAAGGTTAGGGGTTTTCTCCAGAAGGGATCGCCATTCTAAGGTAAACAAACTTCGGTCTGACTGTACTCGGGGACTCCACATGGCCGGACCTTTAGATTGGTTCAGCATTTTATATTGGATTGCACTTCGGTCTGAAACAATTCCTGAATAACCGCCTAAAGCATCTATCTCTCTAACAATCTGTCCTTTAGCGATACCCCCCATAGCGGGATTACACGACATTTGTGCGACATTTTGCAAATTCATGGTCACTAAAAGAGTCTTAGATCCAAGGTTCGCTGCTGCTGCTGCTGCTTCACAACCCGCATGACCAGCACCAACTACAATTACATCAAAAGAAGAATCAAACATGGCTATTTTGTTTCACGTGGAACATTTTTATAAAATCATCTTCTAACCCTCGCATTTCAGATTTTTGGCCGTTGGATGCGTCTTTTTTCCCTAAACAATGTAAGATGCCGTGGACAAGGACTCTAAGCGTCTCATTTTCAATGCTTTGGCGCTCCTCTTGCGCAGAAAGGCCTACAGCCCATAAAGAAATAAAAATTTCTGCGCTGAGGGTTTTGTTTTTGCTGTAATCAAACGTAATAATATCCGTATCAGTATCGTGGTTAAGATATTTTTGGTTGAGCTCAAGTAAACGATCTTTAGATATAAAATTGAAAACCAATCGATCAATTGAAAACCCATATGTGCTGACATAGGATTCCATAACAGGTCTGACCTCCTCGGGAGGAATATAATCAGGTAAGTTGTTGAATATTATGATGACATTAATTTTATGCAAATATAAAGGATTTAATAAGGTGTGCCGCTTATAAATGTTTGGAAGCTGTTATCTTTGCAGGAAAAAAATGGAGACAAGGGTACGATTTGCACCAAGTCCTACGGGGCCTTTACATATTGGGGGCGTTAGAACTGCCTTGATTTGCTACCTTTTTGCCAAGAAAAATAAAGGGATATTTATCCTCAGAATAGAAGATACAGACCAAAATCGATATGTTGAAGGCAGTGAAGCCTATATACAAAATGCCCTGGAATGGACTGGAATGGTCCCTGATGAAGGGCCAGCAAATGGAGGTGATTTCGGTCCCTACAGACAAAGTGAACGGAAGAATATCTACCAAGAGCATATACAAGAGCTCATTGCTAAGGGTAAAGCGTATTATGCTTTTGATGATACCGAAACCTTAGCTGAAGCGAGAAAAAATGCAGAAAAAAAAGGTAATTCCTTTAGGTATGGTGCTGAAAACCGAATGCAATTCAACAATAGTTTAACCCTTACTAAAGCTGAAATAGATGCTCGATTAAAGGGAGATTATGTTGTAAGGCTAAAGGTAGATCCAGGAAACATCATTACGGTTTACGATGAGATTAGAGGAACAATCCAACAGGACAGTAATTTACTAGACGATAAAATACTCCTCAAAGCAGACGGTATGCCAACCTATCACTTTGCTAATGTGGTAGACGATTATCTGATGAAGATAACTACAGTCATTAGGGGTGAGGAGTGGCTTCCCTCTTTGCCAATACACCAACTACTCTATGATGCTTTTGATTGGACCGCCCCACAATTTATGCACTTACCCCTAATCTTAAAGCCTTCAGGAAAAGGAAAACTATCAAAGAGAGATGGAGACAAAGAAGGGTTTCCTGTATTTCCTTTGAACTGGGGAGATGTTGCTAAAGGCTTTAAAGAAAATGGGTTTTTAGCCGAGGGCTTTATCAATTATCTTGCGCTATTGGGCTGGAACAGTGGAACTGAACAAGAGGTCTTTAGTTTAAAAGAATTAGAAACTGATTTTAGTGTCCAAGGTATTCAAAAAGGAGGAGCGCGCTTTGATTACGAAAAAGCGAAATGGATAAATCATCAGCATTTAAGTGCAATGGAGGCAACAGATATATACCATTTCGATTTAATAAAGAAACAACTTCAAGGAGTAGATTCATCAAAACACCTTAGTTTGTTGGAGTTATTAAAAGAACGCTTGTTTACGCTGAATGATTTAGCACAAGAAATTGAATGGATACAAGAGCCTCAGAATTATGATGAAAAAATTGTCCAAAAGCTACTTTCCAAAGGGGCTTTGGAAGTAATGCAGGGCATGCTTGACATTCTAAAAGAAGTGAGCGATCTGAGCGACTTAAAAGAAGCTTTAATGCCTTGGGCTAAAAAGAATGGAATTAATACTGGAGTGATGATGCAGTCGCTGCGGGTCGCCTTGGTGGGTAAACTTGCTGGTCCTGACATATTTGAAATTTGTAACCTTTTAGGGAAAGATGTAACTTTAGAACGGATTGCTTTAGCTATTTCCTATTTTAACTCAAAAACTTAAATCTTATGACTCCTTATATTATTGCCGGTTTATTAGCTCTAATTTTATTGACAGGCCTTTTTGTAGTAAAACAACAAACTGCTGCCATTGTTGAACGTTTTGGTCGGTTTCTAACCATCCGGCAATCTGGTCTACACTTTAAAATTCCTTTGATCGATAAAATATCTGGAAGAATTAGTTTGAGAATTCTTCAATTGGATGTTATCGTCGAGACTAAGACTAAAGACGATGTGTTTGTAAAACTTAAGGTTTCCGTTCAATACAAAGTTGTTCAGGAAAAGGTATATGATGCATTCTATAAATTAGACTATCCACAAGATCAAATTACCTCTTATGTCTTTGACGTAGTGCGTGCAGTAGTTCCAAAAATGAAGCTGGATGATGTATTTGAAAAGAAAGACGAGATTGCCAATGCAGTAAAAGGAGAATTAAATGATGCCATGATTAATTACGG
>JAKMGK010000010.1 GCA_022424955.1 Flavobacteriaceae bacterium | reverse complement strand
TATTAGGAGAGCAAGCTTATAAAATTCCAGTTATGGTGCTAGTAATATTATTAAATAGGATGGTTTCTCCTACTTTTTTTCCTAGCAGTAATTTTCCTATTGGACTCAGTGCCGAAATGCAATAATACTCTTCTTGCTCTTCTATTAATGTTGGGCTAGAAATGGCGATATAATAGTTGAAATGAGTTGTTTTAACGACCGCTCCAACAGAAACTTTTTCTGTTGTAATGTGATTTTGTAAGGGCAACAAAAGCTGCAGATTCCTTTCTGTTTTTTTAATTTGTTCCCCCAGCTTTTCTCTTTCTAACTGAAGCATAGCTCGCCCAGTTTCGTGCTTATCACCTGCACTGTTTTTACTTTCTGATTCAAGCGCCTCTAGAAGCTCTAATCTTCTTTTTTCAAATGAAAGTAAGTTGTTGTTGAGGTGAGTTGTACAATGTTCAAAGAGAATTCTTTTTAGCATAAAAGAAATTTTTAGTCCTGTAAGAGGAGTGATAGCTTTTGTTTTGACATCCCTTTTAGACTTAACTAAGGTAATAAAACAAGGATTTAACTATCTTTAAATAAATAATAAAAAGTAGCATGAACCAGATTAAGCACTTCCTTTTATCCATATATACGTTATTAAGCATTCCACTATTTGCGCAAGACCAAGCCATTATTGATCAGATAATTCAAGAAGCAAATGAAAATTCCCAGCTCGAAATTTTGGGGCAGGAATTAATGGATGGGATTGGGCCACGTTTAGTGGGTACTCCGCAAATGAAACAAGCCCATGACTGGGCCGTAAAGACCTATGCAAAATGGGGAATTAGTGCACAGAATGAAGCCTATGGCATATGGCGGGGCTGGGAAAGAGGCATTACCCATATCGATATGATTTTCCCTAGAATTCAAACCCTAAAGGGAACACAATTGGCTTGGAACCCTTCTACCTCAAAAAAAGGAGTGACAGCAGAAGTTGTGGTCTTGCCCATGGTAGAGGATTCTTTAGCGTTTGCTAAATGGCTCCCCACGGTTAAAGGAAAATTAGTGATGGTCTCAAAACTTGAAGGGACTGGAAGACCAGACTATAACTGGAAAGAATTTGCCACCGAAGCTTCTTTTGAAAAAATGAAAGAAGAAAGAGCTGCTGCGAATAAAGCCTGGAGACAAAATATGCGGAATACGGGCTATACCTCAAGAACAATCCATCAGGCATTAGAAGAGGCTGGGGCTGTTGGGATTATAAGTTCCTATTGGTCAAAAGGTTTCGGAGTGAGTAAAATTTTTAGTGCGCGCACCAAAACAATCCCCACGGTTGACTTAGAATTGGAAGATTATTCCATGGTATATCGTTTAGCTGTTAGAGGAGAAAAACCACAGCTCACCATTGTTGCCCAGTCCAAAGAATTAGGCGAAGTCCCCACCTTTAATACCATTGCTCAAATTAAAGGCAGCGAAAAACCAGAAGAATATGTAATCCTTTCTGCCCATTTTGATTCTTGGGACGGAGGAACAGGAGCCACCGATAATGGTACTGGTTCTCTTATCATGATGGAAGCCTTACGTATCCTTAAAAAAGTCTATCCCAACCCTAAAAGAACCATTATGGTGGGACATTGGGGGAGTGAAGAACAAGGACTCAATGGGTCAAGAGCTTTTGTCGAAGACCATCCAGAAATCGTAGAAAATGTTCAGGCTGTTTTTAATCAAGACAATGGTACAGGACGGGTCGTAAAAATTACAGGACAAGGGTTTTTACATGCCTATGATTATTTGGGGAGATGGTTACATCAAGTCCCAAAAGACGTTACCCAGCATATTGAAACAGAATTTCCTGGCACTCCAGGAAGGGGAGGATCAGACTATGCTTCTTTTGTTGCAGCAGGTGCACCTGCCTTTAGTTTAAGTTCTTTGAGTTGGTCTTACTGGAATTACACTTGGCATACTAACAGAGACACTTATGATAAAATTGTTTTTGACGATGTTAGAAACAATGCTATTCTCACGGCCATTCTCGCTTATATGGCGTCTGAAGATCCCGAAAAAACTTCGAGAGAGAAAAGCGTTTTACCCCTTAGCAAAAGATCTGATCAACAATTGCAATGGCCAACTCCAAGATCACCTAACCGAAAAGGAGGGCAATAAGCTTGATTGGGCTAATTTTTAAGTAAACGGGAATGATCCCCAGCCACTTCAATCCCAGCAGAGCTTCCTTTATCTTTTAACAAAAAGGCATTTGTTTTTTTATCGAATAAGCCTACTTCAATTGTCGCTTTCATACTTTCTTCAATACGGGCATCCATAAAACCTGCAATGGGTGCAGCTAGAGAAGTTGCCCGGTCTCTTTTTGCATGAAGGGTTAATCTAAATTGGCGATTTTCCATCTCAATTTTAACCGTTTTTTCTGTGATTAAACACTGCTTTACTTTAGTTCCATTATAGGTGGTGAATTCATATAACTTTCCGTTAAAGAGGACCCCTGCAATATGACCTATAAAAGAAGAACCCAACCAAGGAATAATAGCCATAGACGCTTTTACCGATGTGCCAGGAGTTGAAAAATGATTGCTTTGCATCCAGATATAGCCAGCGGGAAAAGAGTGCCCCCAGTCCTTTTCTGTATACCCTAAACCTTTTGAAAAAGAAATGTTTTCCTCTTTAAAGCAAAGATCTCCTTTTAACCCATGATTCATACTTAAGATCCCGTGGTAACATTCCATAAAAGGGACAAAAGAAAATGGCCCCATAATCCCAGGAGAAAGCAAGGAGTTAGACCATGGCACGGTCTCTTCAAAAGAGATTTCGCCTTTTAGTTGAGGTAAATTCAAGATGATTTTCTCTTCAGAGAAAAAATTATCTCCTATCCACAGGGCGTGCTTTTTAGGAGTAGGGCGAAAGTCTTCTACCGGAAAACGGTGATACCAGGCGGTATCGTTTTTCCCATCAAGCACTTGAATAAATGCTTGTTGTTGGCCATTTTCGTCCATTGCTATTCCAGGGATAATAGCAAAAGCATGGGTTTCATTTACACTAACTAATTTATAATACCAGCCTTCAAAAAAACGTTTAGATCTTCCCCAACCGTGATAAGATGCTGGATGCCAAAGAGCGTGAAGTTGATGGAATAACATAGTGGCTAGTCTTGCTTAAATGTAGGGTTTTAATTTAAGTTCAAGGGGATCATTAAAAGTAAAGTCGTTTATCTT
This sequence comes from Flavobacteriaceae bacterium, assembly GCA_022424955.1. Lineage (GTDB taxonomy): Bacteria > Bacteroidota > Bacteroidia > Flavobacteriales > Flavobacteriaceae > Arcticimaribacter. Next base: position 11,680 of record JAKMGK010000010.1, on the reverse strand, counting down.
TCAAGGAAGGTTCTGTAAATTTCTCCCCATTGATGGTTGTCTTCATTCGCATTAGGCTCCCCATCATCGGTTAAAAGTGCATTGCGATCTTCGCTATTTTGATTCCACAACCATGCCAGTACGCTTACTTGAGCGCTATTTGCTGCATTGAGAAAAGGGAGAACGGGCATTACAGAAGAGACATTATGCACCCCAATTTCTCCAAACAGTATAGGAAGGTTTTGACTTTTTAATTGCTGGAGGCGTTGCCAAATGGCTGCTTCACTTTGATCGACCAGCCACTTTTCATAGGCGTGTAAATCAAAGAGGAGATTGGGACGGCTTTCCATTAACTCTTGGCCTTTGGCCAAAAGGGCTGCCTCAGACTGTCCCTGCTCATTCCCTGGGACAAGGATTATATTATCAAAGCCACGCTCTCTTAGATTATCGACCATGTCTTCCATACTTTTAAGCCAGAGTTCATGAGAATAATTGTTTTGATTATCCCAATGAAAAGGTTCATTCCATACTTCTAACCACACATCAGGTTGATCACGAAAGTGGCTCGCAATGGTTTGCATTTTAGTTTTATAGGCGGGGTAATAATCTTGTTCGAGAGGGTTTAAACCTGTTAATAAAGTACGTTCTCCATTTTCGTTAACCCAACCAAAAGGGCAAAGAATGGTAATTTTCCCGTGGGCTCGGTTTTGGTTCACAATACTTTGCAAAGGGTGATACCATACCGCATCACTAGCCTGAATTGCTCCCCCACTAATGGGTTGCTCCCTCAAATTCCCAATAAACTCTCTCACGATTTCGATGTTCCATCGATCCATCAATTCAGCATCGCCTAAGCCATAGGTTTGTAGAGCGTTTACGCCCTTGTAAAAAACAGGTCTATTTTCTTTTAAAAGTTGTGACCCTTCTACCCTAAAAATCAAGAAAGTATCGCTTAATTCTAGTATGTTTTCTTTTGATGTACAAGACTGTATTACAATATATAAAAGACAATATTTAAAGTAAAATACTAAGTCATAAATTTGAGTGGAAAAATATGATTTCATCAAAGAGTAGTTGTTTAAATAGCATGGCCTATTTTTTCACATCCAAAGCGGACAACGTCTGTGGTAGGGCAAGCTGTTTCTGCTTCAATTTTAGCGATAATTTCCCTGGCTTCGGTTTCGCTTAGGGCCGAGGTGTTGAGGGCAATCCCCACTACCTTTGCTTTGGGATAGGTGCCGCAGACGTTCACTAAGGCTTCATTTAATGCAATAAAATCCTTTAAAGGAGGGATTTTGATATTTTCAGGAAATTTTAAGTGACTTTTTTCTGCCCGGTGACACAAAATCAAATGGGTAGGGCAACTTCCGCGCATTAAAGGTAGGGTTGCGGTACTTCCTGGGTGGAGCAGCGAGCCTTGTCCTTCGACCAAGATCCATTCTTTTTCACGCTCTGCCAATACGGCTTCTTCCACCGCACCACAGGCTAAATCAACTTTATAGGCATCTAGCGGAATTCCACTCCCTGTAAGGGTGATCCCAATTTGTCCTGTAGCGACAAATCCACTGTCAATGTTTTCTTTTTTTGCCCAGTCAAATAATTCTAGGGCAGCAGTCATTTTCCCGGCGGCCATGTCTGTCCCTACAAAAAGGATACGCTTGTTTTCTAAAGTTGCTGCTTTAGCAGTAGCGATGGGCGGGGTCGTTTGGGGAACACGTACATCCCAAATCCATTGATTTTCTCCTTGGCATAAGTCTTGAAATCTTTGGCTAAGTAAATCGTGTAGCCCATTGACCACAGACATGCCTGCTTTAATGGCCACTTCAATTAATACTAGCCAGTCTTTCGGGATCCTTCCGCCCGAAGGGGAAATACCGATGATCAAGACATTGGCTCCTTTCTTTTGACTTTCCTCAATGCTATTGACGACAGGGGCTTGATGTGGGATCCCCGTAATTTTTGCTAAGTCTTGACCAGCAAATTGACTATCGACAACGGCGACTATTTCGTTTTTTGCATAGCGTAAAACACCAAAGCCCATTTTACCATAATCACTTTGTAGATGCCCTTCCATAAAGAGGGCGATTTTGTCATAGGGTTGCAACATTTGTTGTTGGTTTTAATTTTGCTCCATGACCAGCACGATTACTGGGGAGGGTTATTCCATTAATTAAAGGGGCTCCTTCTGCAGGGTCTGGAGCGAGATTGTAATGTGAGTCAAGATCGATGTGATCCAGCACGCCAGAGAGGGCTGCGGCTGCGGCTATGGAGATAGACGATTCACTCATACAACCTACCATGGTTTTTAAGCCAAAAGCTTTTGCGGTGGCAATGATCCTAAGTCCCTCTGTGATTCCACCACATTTCATTAATTTAAAATTTACGCCATGAACTGCCTGTGCCCAGTGGGGGATATTTTCGGCAAAACGGCAAGATTCATCTACATAGATGGGCAGTACTGACGCCTTGTATAGTGCAGGGAGTTGTTCTTCTGCTCCCTCTTTTAAAGGTTGTTCGATATAACTTACTCCGCGTTCTGCCAGCCATTGACTCATATGGATGGCTTTTTCTAAGTCCCAACCACCATTGGCGTCCACCCTAATTTTGACAGTATAGTTGGCACAGCTCTTGACCACTTGTTCAAACATGGCTTTATCTGCTTCGAGTCCTTCTGGAGCACCTAATTTGATCTTTAAGGATTGGACTGTTGTTCCGTCAAGGAGTAAGGGAACACGTTCTTTGACCACTTCAGGTGGATTGATTCCAATTGTAACCGATGTGGGCTGAGTGGGTTTTGGGAAACCTAAAAGCTGGTATAAAGGCAGTTGCGCTTTTTTAGCTGTCCAGTCCCATAGAGCGATATCTAATCCAGCATAGGCGCAAGGAGGGATGTTAAGGGCTCTTGCCCGTTGTTCAATGGCATAAATGCTCAATCCCTCTAGGCCTGTCGCAACGAGGCGCTGCAAGGCTTCGAGTACTTTTTCTGGCGTGTCTGCATTTTCGTTTTTTCCTGGAGCGGCTTCTCCCCAACCGGTGATTCCATCTTTTTCAACCGACACAAAAATATTGTAAGTGTCTCCTTTAACTCCTCGACTAATTTTTAGGGGAAAGCGTTTTTTAAGGAGTACTTTATGGTATTGAATTTTCATTTAATCAACAATAAATTATCTGTATTGCTCAAACCATGCGATAGTATGAGCCACTTTAGTCATCAAGTTGCTGGGGCGTCTGGCAATACCGTGACTTGCTTCAGGAATTTCAACTAAAGCGGTGGGTATTTGTCGCAATTTTAAGGCGTGGTATAATTGTTTGGCTTCGCTAGGAGGGGTGCGTAAATCGTTCATTCCCACCATTACTAGGGTTGGAGTTTCTACTTCTCCTACAAGAGAGATGGGCGAAAATTTCCAGTAATTCATGGGGTTTTCCCAGACTTGACCTGGGTAACGGGTGTTCGCATAACCATAATAATTATCTGCTACTAAGAGTTTTGAGATCCAGTTCATCACGGGTTTAACCACTACTGCGGCTTCAAATCGCTTGTTTTTCCCAATCATCCAGGCCGACATAATTCCACCAGCACTTCCGCCGGTGACATATAATTGATCTTCGTGGGCAATGCCTTTGGCAATACACGCATCTACACCATCCATCACATCGTTGTAATCTTCGCCAGGGTAATTGTTGAGTAAAAGGTTAGCAAATTCTTCTCCATAGCTAGTACTCCCTCTAGGGTTGGGATAAAAAACGATATAACCTGCAGAAGCGTACAATTGCATTTCAATGGAAAAACGATCTCCATAATTCAAGATAGGACCACCGTGATTTTCTACCATAAAGGGATATTTTTTATTGGGGTCATAATGAGGTGGATAAACAATCCAACCCTGTATTTTTCTTCCGTCAACACTAGAGTTGTACCAAATCTCTTCTACTTTGCCAGGTTTTTTATGGGCAAAGAGCGCTTGATTGAATTGGGTTAAACGTTTCCAATTTTCACCATTGCTATCAAGTAGGGCGATATCTGAAGGATGACTGGGCCGTGAATAATTATAAGCGATTTTCCCGTTATTAGAAAGACTAAAGCTGCCGCTACCGTAAGGTCTTCCTAGGGTAGTTCCCCCGCGATTATCGGCTATTTTAGTGACTTTTCCTTGTAGATCTATGCGGCCAATTTTTCCATTTCCATGCTCATCATAGTTAAAGTAAAGCGCCTTTCCATTACTGTCCCATTGAATATTAGATACACTAGCGTTTAGGGCAGTACTGAGTACACGCTTATTTTTTCCGTCTACACCCATTAAGTACAAGAGGGTGTTTTGATAAGCCTCTCTTTTATCGTCAAAACCGATATAGGCTAGGGTTTTTCCGTCAGGAGAAATACTAGGAGAACGATCTGGTCCATCTCTATCTGTTAGGGCTTGAATATTTCCATCATTAATCGAGACACGATAAATTTCATTGTTTCTAAAATCGTATTCCCAGTCGGCATTTCTATTCGCTGAAAAAAACAAGCTACGGTTATTTTTTGACCAACTTATTTTTCCGCGATGATAAAAATCTCCTGTAGTCACCTGGCGCACTGCACCCCCAGTAGCAGGCACCACGAATAGATGATTAAATCCAGGGGGAAGATAACCTCTTCCATCTGCTTCGTGTTTTAGGCGATCTGTAACCCGTGGTTTCTTGGCCCATTTCGCACCTTTAGGGGCTTGCGGGATTTTTGCTATAACAGGAGGAGGAGAAGGGACAAACATGCTAAAGGCCAATTGATTTCCGTCGTTTGACCAGGTCAAAGAAGAGGGGGATTTAGGTAACTGGGTGATACGAGCAAATTTCCCGCTGTTGACCCAGTAAAGATATATTTCGGCCCCATTTTTCCCTGCACTTACAAAGGCGATTTGGTCTCCATTTGGCGACCATCTTGGGCTAGATTCACTTTGGTCTCTTGAGGTGAGTTTTTGATGATTACTGCCATCGACATTCATCATCCATAGGGCACCCACGCTCTTATCTTCCATAATATCAAAGCCCATTTTCTGGTAAACAATCTTTTTCCCATCCGGAGAGAGTTGAATCTCATTGGCATATTGAAGGGAAAAGATGTCTTGCATCTCAAATTTTGTTTGACTAAAGCATAGTAGACTACTAAAAATCAATAAGTAAGCAGACGTACGTTGTAAAAAAGAGAAAGACATAAAACAATGTAATTTTATTAATTTATTCAACAAGATACTACAATTCATATTAATTTAAATACCACAATAAGTCCCTATATTATGATAAAAAGAGGCAGATTTGACATTCCACAAATATTAAGATAGGTTTGTAAGGATAATTCACACTTATGTATACGCTTAAATCATATACCGGTCTTTTTTTACTTGTCTTTTCAATTTGTTTTCATTTAAATGCACAAAATAATAGTGCTGTTGAGCAAACTTTACTAGATCAGACTAAAACCCAAAAGAAGAAGAAAAAGAAAAAGCGAAAAGGGCGACAGCCAAAAATAGATCTTAGCCATTGGAAAGTAACCTTACCCGTTACGAATGATCAAGGGAAACCTTATGAGATAGAACCACCAGAGATTTTGGATTATACCACAAATGAAATAGCAAAGCCCTATATGTACTTGGATGATCGAAAAGGAGCCATAGTTTTTCATGCCATGCCCACAGCATCAAAAACCGCAAATACAAAATACACCCGTTCAGAACTAAGAGAGCAGATGGTGCCTGGAGACAATAACACAAACTGGACTTTTGAAGAGGGCGCTTATATGAAGGGGCGCATTGCAATGGAGGCAAGTTCAAAAGACGATAATGGGAAATACCATCGTACTATTATCATGCAAATTCACGGAAGATTGACCAATGAACAACGCGATTTAATAGGTCAAAAAGACAATAATGCCCCTCCTATTTTAAAGATCTATTGGGACAATGGTAAAATCAGGGTAAAAACTAAGGTGCTTAAAAACATCAATGCATCCGATGAAGAACTTCTCCATGAAGATGCCTGGGACAATGACCCTGGCTTTAATTTTGAGCAAAAGGTGGACTTTAACGCCTTTACCCTTGAAGTTAAAGTATCCAAAGGGAAAATGGTCATCATTCTAAATGGAACCGAATACAAAGTTTATAAAGGAATCCACATGGAGCGATGGGGGATTTTCGAAAATTACTTTAAAGCGGGAAATTATTTTCAATCTAGGGAAGAAGGCTCCTTTTCTAAAGTGCGTTTTTACCAGCTAGAGGTAAAGCATTAATTCTCTAATTAGGATTGTAGATTTAAAACACAAGTTAATGTTTAATAAAAAACTATATTTGTTAAACAAATAATGTTATTATGTCTACAATCGCTCGATTATGTCTTTTATTCGCTTTTCCTTTATTATTATCTAATTCAGAGAACGCACAGCAAGATTTTCAAGGGAAAGCCTATTACTTTTCAAAATCCACCATGGACTTAGGGAGTTGGGGTGCACGTATGAGTGAAGCCCAGAAAAAGCAAGTTAAAGCCCGTTTAAAAAATAGATTAGAAAAGACCTATGTCTTAACTTTTGACACAGCAGTCTCTTTATTTATCGAAGAAGAGAAAGTAGACGCCATCTCTGGTGCAACAGATTCTTGGGGGAGTAATTTTGCCCGCGGCAAGCAGTATAAAAATGTAGTAGACAACCAGTTGGTGCAAGCACAAGAGTTCTATGGGAAGCGATTTTTAGTGAAAGACGAATTGCAAGCCATAGAGTGGAAAATGGGGACCGAGACAAAACAGATAGGGGCATATACTTGTTTTAGAGCAACGGCTGTACTTCCTTCGACAGAACTGTCGTGGTATAATTTTAATTGGAGTGATTTGAGAAGTTCAACTGCCTCCTCAACCACAGAAGATGAAATAAAACTCACCTCAATTGAAGCTTGGTACACCTTACAGATTCCAGTAAAACACGGCCCAGCAGAATTTTGGGGCCTTCCAGGGTTAATTCTAGAGGTCAGTGCAGGTAATACTACCATCTTGTGTTCAGAAATAGTGATGAACCCTAAAGAGCGTAAGGAAATTGTTGCTCCAGATAAAGGAAAAATCATCAATAAAATAGATTACCGCGCTACCATTGTAGGTAAAATGATGGAAATGCGAAATAACCGCGGGAGAAGAAGAAGAGGATAATCATTCAAAATAGCCCTATTAAGTCAAACTGTATGAAAACACGTCTTTTCTTCCTCTTTATTGCGCTATCTTTTTTTGCTCAGGGGCAACAAGTTAAATTGAACGGGGTCGTTCGAGATAGTTTAGCACAACCTCTTGAATTAGCAAGCCTAGTTGCCATCAATAAAGCGTCTAATGCTTTAGATGCCTATACCATGACTGATGCAAATGGGAATTTTTCGCTTAAGTTAAAAACTAATACATCCTACAAAATTCAAGTGAGTGCCTTAGGGCTACAAACCATCAATGACAGTCTCACTACTGCACAAACTAACTTGATTCGCGATTACGAATTACGGGCAGACATTGTCTTAGACGAGGTTGTGGTTAAAATGCCTGTCTTGATTCGTGGCGATACACTCATTTATGATGCAGATTCCTTTAAAAATGGTTCTGAAAGAAAACTGGAAGACATTATTGATAAACTCCCGGGAGTTGAAATTAATGACAGCGGTCAAATTGAGGTAGAAGGAAAAGTGGTCAATAAATTAATGGTCAACGGAAAAGATTTCTTCGACGGAGACACTAAAATTGCCACTAAAAACATTCCCTCTAGTACAGTGGATAAAATCCAAGTCCTTAAAAATTATGGGGAAGTAGGTCAATTGCGCGGAGTAGGAAATAACCAAGATAACGTCGCCATCAATATAAAACTCAAACAGGGGAAAGAAAGCTTTTGGTTTGGAAATGTGACAACAGGAGCGGGAGATTCTCCTAAAGAAGAATTATACCTCGTCCAGCCAAAGCTCTTTTATTACAGCCCTAAATACAGCATTAATTTTATTGGGGACATGAATAATATTGGTGAGGTAGCTTTGTCAAGACGAGATATTCGAGGCTTTGGCGGTGGTTTTAGATCCCCCAGCAGGCAAAGTGGAACCAGTATAAATCTAGGGGATAATAGCCTAAACTTTTTAACCAATCAAAATAATGCGCAACGGATAGAAAACAAATTAGCCACTGGAAACTTTAGCTATTCTCCTAACGAAAAATTAGACCTTACGGGCTTTATTATCTTTAATTCAAGCATCATAGATGCCAAAGAAAATAGTTTTATTCAGTACACAGATTCCCGTTTACAAATCCCAGACGAAACCACAGAAGAGACTAGTGAAGAACGTTCTAATCAAGGTTTATTAAAACTGAGTGCTTCTTATAAGCCCAACTTTAACAATCAAGTGGATTATGATATTCTAGTTAGAGCATCAGACGATAGACAACAACAAAACGTTTTGTCTTCGGTCATAGGGAGAACAGCACAGTTAGAAGAGGTCACCCCTTTTTCCATCAATCAAAACCTAAATTATTACTTCACTTTAAACGAAGACAATATTTTTGCCTTTGAAGCACAGCATTTACTTAAAAACGAAGACCCTTTCTACAATGCAAATTTAGCTAATGACCCTAACGGAAATGACGCCTTTGATCGTACTGCAACCGCCCTGGGTCTGGCCACAAACTTAAATGGATACGACCTGGGACAAAACAGAAAAATCTTTTCCAACCAGTTAGACGCAAAACTAGATTACTATCATATTATTAACCCAAAAAGCAACCTCAATTTAACCTTGGGAACCATTTTATCCCATCAAAGTTTTGAGTCTTCTATCTTTCAGTTTTTAGATCAAGGGACACGGTTCCAACCCACACCGAGCTTCAATAATGGTTTAGCATCTAATGATGTTGAATACAATTTTAGTGATCTTTACCTTGGGATGCATTATCGCTTCAGAACAGGGAAATTTACCTTTACACCTGGATTTTCTATCCATGCCTATGGGAATAACAACCAGCAGAATAATATTTTAGTCGAAGACAACTTTATTCGTTTTCTCCCCGATTTTGAAACCCGTATCCAAATCAAAAAAGGGGAATCGCTTACTTTGAACTATCGCATACAAAATCAGTTTACAGATGTTACTCGACTAGCACAAGGTTTAGTCTTGAACAATTATAACAGCCTACAATATGGGGAACCTGATTTGCAGAATGCCCTATCGCATAATATTAGTCTGTTATACAGTAGTTTCAACTTGTTTAACTATACCAATGTTTTTGCTCGTGTTTCTTATACCAGTAATATCGATCAGATTAGAAGCTTGACTAATTTTGAAAGTATTATTCGCACCAGTACCTTTTTTAATTCCAATTTCGCCGACGAAAACTTTAATGCTTTTGGGCGTATTCAACGCACTTTTGGAAAGATTCGGGCAAGTTTAAACGCAGCCTTTAATTACAGTAAAATTAATCAGTTTATTCAAGGGATCCCTTCCCTTAACGAGGGCTTTACACAAACCCTTACGCCTGGGATACGCACGAATTTTAAAGTGGCCCCTAATGTAAGTTTACGCTATCGCTATAGCGTGATTAATAATGATCAAGGAAGTCGAACGACAAAGTTTATCGTGCAGTCTCCTTCCATAGAATTTGATGCATATATCTGGGAAAAAATCACCCTGGTATCGAATTTTAGTTATACTCGTCAAGATCTAGGAAGCCAGGTGCAGTCTTTTCAAAATTGGGATGCAGGGCTTTCTTATCGCAAGGATAAAGATGCTAAATGGGAGTTCGAATTAAAAGCGTCTAACATTTTAAATATTGATGCACAAGTGCGTAATAGTGCCAATAACCTGTCGGTATTTAACGCGCAAACGTTTATTCAACCCCGCTTTATTACCCTTAGAGGGGTCTATAATTTATAGCAGATAAATAATTCCATATTAAATCCAATTTTTAGGTTTAATTAAGCGATTCCCCCCCTTTTTCACCTGTTCTTATGCGGTAGGCTTCTTCTACAGGAGAAACAAAGATTTTTCCGTCACCCACTTTATTTGTCGCGCCAGCTTTTAATATGGCATTAATAGTAGTCTCGACAAAATCGTCATTCACTACTATAGAAAGGTAACGCCGTTGAATTTCTGCAGTACTATAGCTAATCCCACGATAAACATGCCCCTGTTGTTCATTCCCTAAACCAGTTACGTCCCAATAACTAAAAAAGTTGACGTCAACACTGTGTAGGGCTTCTTTTACTTCTTTAAATTTTGACTTGCGAATAATGGCTTCAATTTTTTTCATAAGATGTGTTTAAGATTAATCATTCAATGTGTAGGATGATGGAAATTGATTTTAAAAATCTCTCTTCAAGATAAAGACAAATGTCCTTATTTGTTTAAAAGCGTGATAAGATTTTCGAAATAGGAAAAAGAAAAAATTAAATATAAAATTAAGACACAATTTAATCGACTGATTTTCTTATATTTATATAATAAAATACAGGGGCTTTTATTTGTAATGAAGTTTTTTCATTCTAGATTAATGATGTTTTGAAGATGCCCGTATAAGTTAAAGGATTTTAATGCGTGGATGCCCCTGTATTTTTTAATGGCTAAATTTTCCTTTTTTGTTTGTAATAGTGCCTTCATTAAGCGCAGGAAAGAGAAGATTAATTCCTTCTAATGCAGTTCCATTTTCTCCTTTAATTTGACCATTAAAAAGATAGCGCTTGTTTTGATTTTCAGGATTGGGCTCTCCTATGGTAATACGAATATCTGTTGAAGACGCAACCTTCTCTTGCGCAAAACTCTTTGCAAAAAGAAGACTTATTAAAAAGGGGAAAAAGAGTCTTTTGCTCATGGGAAAAATTGGAAAGCTGTATTTAAATAAGAAGATTGAGTTAAGAAAGATTACTGTTTTGTTCGAAGTTTTTTAATGAGAAGTACAAGGGTGTATATACCAAAGAAAATCCCCCCAAAAAAGGTTGGCAATAATAAAAGCTCTCTAAAAACCCCTTCAAGAATGTGGGTGACTTTTAATTTATAACTGAGATAAAATACAACAACGATGACCCAACAGCTCAGGCAAGCTAAAAAAGATTTTTTTAATGTCATTATTCTAAAAGTAATCAAATTTATCGGTTCAATTCAAAGGAGTTTTATACATTCAATTTCCAAAGGCTTATTTCCCTACTTTATTACGGGATAAAATCATTCAAAAATGAAAACAGTTGTCTTAGGTTTATTATTGCTTTGGGGAATACCCAGCAACTATTTTAGAAGTAAGTTTAGAAAGTTAGTTTATCAAACAGACGATTGGAAAATCAATATTAAACCTTTGTTTAAAAAAGAGCTACAGGCACTGTTTGGGAATCTTTTTCCAGACGATGAAGCCTATCTAAAATTGCGTCAACAATACAGAATATATCTACTAATTTATCTGTTGTTATTTGTTTTGTATAAAATGATTTAAGCCTTAAAGTTCTTCTTTGTTATCCCAATTAAAATTAGGGAATAGGCGTTTAAGGAATTCGGCTATGGCGAGTATTCCTGTCATTTCAAAAAAAAGGTTAATAAACAAACCTAAAAAACCTTTTATAACTTCGGTATCGATAAAGACAATCCAGAACGCTAAGAGAAGATAGAGAATTAAGATAAAAAAGGACATTTGATCAAATTCATCTTTCAACCATTTTAAAACTTTATTGATACTTGACATT
>JAKMGK010000006.1 GCA_022424955.1 Flavobacteriaceae bacterium | reverse complement strand
TCCGCTTTTTTATGCCTTAAAATAGACCGTTAATTTCTGCATCTATCATTTCAATGATTTTCCCTAAATCTTCGGGTTTGTCTACAAAGTTGAGATCATCTACATCAATAATAAGTAATTTACCCTTATCATAGTTGTGAATCCATGCCTCATAACGTTCGTTCAAACGACTTAGGTAGTCAATGCTAATTGAATTTTCATACTCTCTCCCACGGCGGTGAATTTGATCTACTAGGTTAGGAATACTGCTGCGTAAATAGATCATTAAATCTGGCCCCGTTACCATATCTTCCATTAGATTAAAGAGAGATTGGTAATTTTCAAAGTCACGCTTTGTTAAAAGTCCCATCGCATGAAGATTAGGAGCAAAAATATGTGCATCTTCATAGATGGTTCTATCTTGAATAACTGTTTTCCCATTTTTATGAATGTCTAACAACTGTCCAAATCGACTATTGAGAAAGTAAATCTGAAGGTTAAAAGACCATCTTTCCATCTCGTGATAAAAATCATCTAGATAGGGGTTTTCAAGAACCTCTTCATAATGAGCTTGCCAGCGGTAATGTTTCGAAAGTAGTTTGGTTAGGGATGTTTTTCCGGCCCCAATGTTACCGGCTATGGCAATATGCATGTTTCTTTGATTTTGAATTTTTATGGTTATTGTTTAACAGCAAATAAAAATAACCTCTTTTTTTGGAAGATAAAAGCATTTTCGCACTAAGCATAGTAGAAAAACGAGTTGTGTTAATTTTTTTGGATTACTAAAAAAATAAATATATTTGCATCATTAAATAACGAGGAAGGATTTGACTGATTGCACACCTCGATAAAAAAATGCTAAAACAGAATTGCTTTCATCAAGAGAAGTAATCTTCAAATCCTTCCAGAAAGCATAACAAAATGGCCTATTTTTTTACCTCAGAATCAGTAAGCGAGGGACACCCTGATAAAGTATCAGATCAAATCAGCGACGCATTAATTGACAACTTTCTAGCCTTTGACCCAGATAGTAAAGTAGCTTGTGAAACCCTTGTGACTACCGGACAAACGGTATTAGCAGGAGAAGTTAAAAGCACAACTTATCTCGATGTACAGAAAATTGCAAGAGACACCATCAATAAAATTGGTTATACAAAAGGAGAATATCAGTTCTCTGGCGACTCTTGTGGAGTGATTTCTTTAATCCACGAACAATCTCAAGATATCAATCAAGGGGTAGATAAAGCAGATAAAAAATCCCAAGGAGCAGGAGATCAAGGAATCATGTTTGGTTATGCTTCTAACGAAACAAATAATTACATGCCACTTGCCCTAGATTTATCGCATAAATTATTGATTGAATTAGCCGCACTAAGAAGAGAGAACAAAGACATTAGCTATTTAAGACCTGATGCAAAATCACAGGTTACCCTTGAATATGACGATAATGATACCCCTATTCGTATTGATACCATTGTAATTTCAACCCAGCACGACCCTTTTGATGAAAATGATGAGCGCATGCTGGCAAAAATCAAGCAGGATATTATTGCTGTTTTAATACCACGCGTAAAAGTACAATTACCAGAACGTTTACAAGCATTATTCGACGAGAATATCACTTATCACATCAACCCTACTGGAAAATTTGTGATTGGTGGACCGCATGGTGATACTGGCTTAACGGGGCGGAAAATTATTGTTGATACCTATGGTGGTAAAGGCGGACATGGTGGTGGAGCCTTTAGCGGAAAAGATCCTAGTAAAGTAGATCGCAGTGCAGCCTATGCCGCACGACATATTGCTAAAAATCTTGTAGCAGCAGGAATTTCAGATGAATTATTAGTGCAATTGAGTTATGCCATTGGGGTGGCAGAGCCTACTTCTATTGCTGTAAACACCTATGGAAAGTCTAATGTTACTTTAACCGATGGTGAGATTGCAGAAAAGATCAAAGGTATTTTTGCACTAACCCCTTATGGAATTGAGCAACGTTTAAAATTGAGAACCCCTATCTATTCTGAAACAGCGGCCTATGGACACATGGGTAGAACTCCAGAAACTGTAAAAAAAGTCTTTACTTCTCCTTATAGTGGAACAAAAGAAATTGAAGTAGAGTTGTTTACTTGGGAAAAATTAGACCAGGTAGAAGAGATCAAAACAGCATTTAATTTATAAGAGATGCCACAAACCCTAGTCCATAGTGAATTGCAGAGACTCCGTTTAACTAACGGTCAGGTATTGAGTTACCAGCATTCTGGGCAAGATTATACCACTGCACCAGTGGTAGTTATTAACCATCCATTAACTGCCAATTCTTGTGTTACTGGAACAGAGGGTTGGTGGAATGATCTTATAGGAGAAAATAAAATAATTGATACCAATACCTATGCAGTCATTTGTTTTAATATTCCTGGTAATGGTTATGATGGCGATTTTATTGAAGATTTTAAACATTGGCATACAGGGACAGTTGCGGGTTACTTTATAGCAGGGCTTAGACAATTAGGAATCAGGAAAGTGAACGCCCTTATTGGTGGATCAATTGGGGCTGGAATAGCCTGGGAAATGGCAGCATTAAGTCCACAGTTTATTGAAAAAATGATCCCAATTGGGGGTGATTGGAAATCATCAGACTGGATGATTGCAAACACTTATATTCAAAAGCAAATATTGGACAGTAGTCCTAAACCCATCGAAATTGCAAGAATGCATGCGATGATGTGTTATAGAACTCCACAGTCATTTAAGCTTAGATTCAATAGAACAATCAATAAAGAGTTTGGGGTGTTTAATGTTCAGTCCTGGTTAATGTATCACGGAGATAAACTGAAAGAACGTTTCTCTCTTCAGGCATACAAGACCATGAATCATTTGTTAGGGAGTATCGATATTACCCGTAATGGAAAATCTTTTGAAGAGAATATTCAAAACATTCAATCAGAAATTCATATTGTGTCCATAGACACTGACCTCTTTTTCCCTTTAAGTGAGGATCTTGAAACAGTAACTTTAGCTCAAAAGGCAGGAGTGAAAATAAAACATCATGTGATTGAATCAGAATTTGGTCACGATGCTTTTTTGATGGAACCCAAGAAAGTAAAAGTTATTCTAGAAAATATTTTAAACCAGTAAAAGCAATTAGATGAAAGTTAGTTTAGAAAGAATTAATAGAGATTATCTATTCGAAGTTCGCAACGAAGCCGGCCGTTCTGTTATTTTAGATAATAAATCTAAGAGTGAAGGCGTAGTCGCTGGAATTAGCCCTATGGAACTAGTTCTTATGGGAGTTGCTGGTTGTAGTAGTATTGATATTGTTGCCATCTTAGGCAAACAAAAAATCAATCCAGACAGTTTACGCATGGAGGTACATGGCCTTCGTGAAGAAGGAGCGGTACCCGCCTTGTTTCATACCATTGAAATTTCCATTCATTTAGAGGGAGAAGACATTACGCCAGAAAAGGCAAATCGTGCCGCTAAATTATCTTATGAGAAATACTGTTCTGTTTCTAAAATGATTGATTCTGTGGCTGACATTCAATTTTCAATTATCCTTAACGGAAAAGCTGTATGAGTCACAAACTAGAAACAAAAGCTATTCGTACGCAAATGGAGCGCTCGCAATTTTCAGAGCACTCTACTCCTTTGCACCTCACCTCTAGTTTTGTTTTTGAGGATGCAGAAGAAATGCGCGCTGCATTTGCCGAAGAAAAAAAACGCAACATCTACAGCCGTTTTACTAACCCTAACACCTCTGAACTTGTTGCTAAAATCGCCGATATGGAAGGTGCCGAAGATGGCGTCTCTTTTGCGACAGGAATGGGAGCTGTTTTTGGGACCTTTGCCGCTTTACTCAATAGCGGGGATCATATTGTTTCTGCGAGATCGGTTTTTGGATCTACCCATAGTATGTTGACAAAGTTTTTACCAAAATGGAATATTGAAACATCTTATTTTGATGTTGCTTCTCCACAGCAGGCCGAAGATTTAATTCAGCCTAACACTAAGATCATCTATGCAGAGACTCCCACAAACCCTGGAGTAGATGTTTTAGACCTTAGGTATTTAGGAGATTTAGCTCAGAAACACAATTTAATTCTAGTGATTGACAATTGTTTTGCCACCCCTTACTTACAACAACCCATTAAATTTGGTGCGGATTTAGTGATTCATTCTGCCACAAAACTAATTGATGGTCAAGGAAGAGTATTGGGTGGAGTAACGGTAGGAAAGAAAGATTTGATTAGAGAGATTTATTTATTCGCTCGAAATACTGGTTCTGCTTTATCGCCATTTAATGCCTGGATATTGTCAAAAAGTATGGAAACGCTACCAGTGCGTGTTGATCGTCACTGTCAGTCTGCTTTAACCTTAGCAGAGTTTTTAGAAAGTCACCCCAAGGTAAATTGGGTCAAGTATCCCTTTTTAAAATCTCACCCAGAATATGAATTAGCTAAAAAGCAAATGAGTCAAGGAGGGAGCATTATTGCCTTTGAAGTAGAAGGAGGATTAAGCGCTGGAAGAGACTTTTTTGATAACATAAAAATGTTATCTCTCTCTTCTAATCTAGGGGATTCGAGAACAATTGTTACCCACCCAGCATCAACAACACATAGTAAACTTTCTCTAACAGATCGAGAAGCTGTGGGGATTACAGACGGGATGGTACGTTTATCTGTTGGCCTAGAACACCCTGAAGATATTCAAAACGATTTGGCGCAAGCTTTAGAAAAAATATAAATGACGAAGATTAAACAAATCTTAGCGGAAAAAATTTTAGTGTTAGATGGCGCCATGGGCACCATGTTACAAGCCTATAAATTTGAGGAAGAGGACTTTCGTGCTGAGCGGTTTAAAGATCATCCATCCCCTTTAAAAGGGAATAACGACCTATTGTCGATTACCCAACCCGAAGCAATCAAAGCAGTACACCGTAAATATTTTGAAGTAGGTGCAGATATAGTTGAAACAAATACCTTTTCTTCTACTTCTATAGGAATGGCAGATTACGCCATGGAAGATCTGGTCTATGAACTCAATGTACAATCGGCAAAAATAGCCCGAGAGGTAGCCGATGAGTTTACTCAAGCCAACCCCAACAAGCCCCGATTTGTAGCAGGCTCTATAGGACCGACAAATAGAACAGCTAGCATGTCTCCAGATGTTAATGATCCAGGCTATCGTGCAGTAACTTTTGACGATTTAGTCGAAGCTTATAGCGAACAAGTAAGGGGGCTGGTCGATGGTGGATCTGATGTTTTATTAGTCGAAACAGTTTTTGACACGCTTAACGCAAAAGCGGCAATTTATGCTATCGATGTTTTAAAAGAAGAAAATAACTGGGATATTCCAGTAATGGTGAGTGGTACTATTACTGATGCCAGCGGAAGAACCCTTTCTGGTCAAACCGTAGAAGCTTTTGCTGTATCGGTATCTCATATTCCACTGTTAAGTATAGGATTTAATTGCGCTTTAGGGGCAGATCAATTATTGCCCTATTTACGCCGATTATCTAACACTACAGAAGCACTCGTTTCTGCGCACCCCAACGCAGGCTTGCCTAACGCTTTTGGGGCCTATGATCAAACTCCAGAAGAAATGCGGGACTTGATTAAAAAATATTTAGACGAAAATTTAATCAATATCATTGGGGGCTGTTGTGGTTCAACACCAGAACATATCCAATTGATTGCAGAAGTCGCACAAAGTTATTCCCCACGAAAAGTTAAAGTAAGTATATAATGGAAACACGTTATTTAAAACTTTCTGGTCTTGAACCTTTGGTGGTAACACCTGAATCCAACTTTGTCAATGTGGGTGAACGAACGAATGTTACTGGCTCACGACGTTTTTTGAGATTAATTGAGCAAGGAGATTATACCACAGCCATTGAAATTGCACGCGAGCAAGTAGAAGGAGGAGCGCAAATTCTAGATGTCAATATGGACGAAGGGATGATCGATGGGGTTAAAGCTATGACGAAATTCCTTAATCTAATCGCCGCCGAGCCTGATATTTCACGTATTCCTATCATGATCGACTCTTCTAAGTGGGAGATTATTGAAGCAGGTCTTAAAGTAGTACAAGGCAAATGTGTGGTGAATTCAATTAGTTTAAAAGAGGGAGAAGAAAACTTTATTAAGCAAGCCAAAACCATTCGCCGTTATGGTGCTGCTGTGATTATTATGGCCTTTGACAAAGATGGACAGGCAGATACATTAGAACGCCGTATAGAGATTTGCGAACGTTCTTATAAGGTTTTAGTCAACCAAGTTAATTTCCCTCCAGAAGATATTATTTTTGATCCCAATGTATTCCCAGTGGCTACAGGAATGGAAGAGCATAAACTCAATGCGTTAGATTTTTTTAAATCGGCTAAATGGATTCGCGAAAACTTACCTCATGCGCATGTAAGTGGGGGAGTGAGTAATGTGTCTTTTTCTTTTAGAGGAAACAATCGAGTGCGAGAAGCCATGCATTCGGCTTTTTTATATCACGGCATACAGCACGGAATGAATATGGGGATAGTTAATCCTACCATGCTAGAAATTTATGACGAAATCCCAAAGGATCTACTCGAACACGTAGAAGATGTTCTCCTCAATAGAAGAGAGGACGCGACAGAACGTTTGTTAGACTTTGCAGAAACCTTGATTAATGATCAAAAAGATCGTAAAGTTGAGGTAAAAGCCTGGCGAAGTGATGCTTTACAAGACCGTATTACGCACTCATTAGTTAAAGGTATTGATGAGTTTATTGAAGAAGATGTAGAAGAAGCCCGTAAAGCTGTAGCAAAACCCATCGAAGTCATAGAAGGACATCTAATGACAGGGATGAATGTAGTAGGTGATCTTTTTGGCTCTGGTAAAATGTTTTTACCCCAAGTAGTTAAATCTGCTCGTGTAATGAAAAAAGCGGTGGCCTATCTATTGCCCTATATCGAAGCCGAAAAAGACGGAAAGCAACAAGCAGCCGGGAAGATATTAATGGCAACCGTTAAAGGCGACGTGCATGATATTGGGAAAAATATTGTGGGTGTTGTTTTAGCCTGTAATAATTATGAAATTATTGACCTTGGGGTAATGGTGCCACCAGAAAAAATCATTGAAACGGCTAAGCAAGAGCAGGTAGACATTATAGGGTTATCTGGTTTGATTACACCCTCTCTAGATGAAATGATTTATATCGCGCAAGAGTTAAAGCGACAGGCATTAGATATTCCACTTTTGATAGGTGGCGCAACTACTTCTAAAGCACATACCGCTGTGAAAATTGCACCAGAATTAGAAACTTCTGTCGTGCACGTTAACGACGCTTCAAGAGCAGTGACGGTTGCAGGGAGTTTATTGAATAAAGAAAATGCTCCTACTTACAAAGCACAAATTCGTGAAGAATACGAAACTTTTAGAGCGAAGTTTTTAGACCGTCAAGAAACCAAAGAGCACATCCCATTAAACCTTGCGCGGGAGCGTAAATTAAAGTTAGATTGGGAGAATTTCTCCCCTTATGTTCCACAACAGTTGGGGGTTCAAGTAATCGAGAACCAAGATTTAGATGATTTAGTCCCTTTTATCGATTGGAGCCCTTTCTTCCGTTCATGGGATCTACACGGACACTATCCAGCCATTTTAAACGACGAGATAGTGGGAGAACAAGCCACAGATTTATTTGCTGATGCTCAAGTGCTTTTAACTGAAATCCTAGACAAAAAATTATTGAAGGCTAAAGCTGTTTTTGGACTTTTCCCTGCCAATACTGTAGAAGAAGATGATATAGAAGTTTATGCCTCTCAATATCGTAAAAAGAAATTGGGAAAATTTCTAAGTCTTCGTCAGCAATTAAAAAAGCGTCCTGGTAAACCTAATATAGCTTTGGCCGATTTTATCGCGCCCAAGACAACAGGCCTAGCAGATCATATTGGCGCATTTTGTGTTACCGCTGGGTTTGGCACCGCAGAACTGGCGAAGCAATATGAAGACAATAATGACGATTATAACGCCATTATGATCAAAGCCCTTGCCGATCGTTTTGCAGAAGCTTTTGCAGAATACCTGCATCGCGAGGTTAGGTTAAAACACTGGGGATATGCTGCACAAGAAAGGTTAGATAATGATGCCTTAATCAAAGAAAAATATAAGGGAATTAGACCTGCGCCAGGTTATCCTGCTTGTCCAGATCATTTAGAGAAAAACACCATTTGGGATTTGCTTCAAGTGGAAGAACGTATCGGGGTAAGCTTGACAGAAAGTTTGGCCATGTGGCCAGCGGCATCTGTATCGGGTTATTATTTTGCCCATCCTGAAGCTAGTTATTTTGGGCTAGGTAAAATTACTCAAGATCAGTTAGAGAGCTATGCTCAAAGAAAAAATATCACCATAGAAGAGGCCGAAAAATGGCTTCGACCTAATTTAAAATAAAAAAGAAGTGAAAGTAACTGAACATATTACTAAAGCAAAAGATCAAACTCAATTCACCTTTGAAATTCTACCCCCTTTAAAGGGACAAAATATTCAATCTATCTATGATTCAATCGATCCGTTGATGGAGTTTAATCCTCCATTTATCGACGTGACCTATCATCGAGAAGAGTATGTATACAAAGAATTAGAAAGTGGGTTACTTGAAAAGCATGTAATACGCAAGCGCCCTGGAACGGTTGGGATATGTGCTGCGATACAACATAAATACAATGTGGATGCCATTCCCCATATTCTATGCGGAGGTTTTACCAAAGAGGATACAGAAAACTTCTTGATTGATCTTGATTTTTTAGGGATCGACAATGTTGTTGCTTTACGTGGAGATGCTGTTAAAAGCGAAGTCTATTTTAGTCCAAACAAAGATGGACATTCTTTTGCGAATGAGTTAGTTGGGCAAATTACTAACTTAAATCATGGGAAATATTTAGATGAAGAAATTCATAATACATCAAAAACAAATTTCTGCATTGGAGTTTCTGGATATCCAGAAAAACATATGGAAGCCCCTAGCTTAGAAAGTGACTTACACTTTTTAAAGAAAAAAATCGCCGCTGGAGCAGACTATATTGTTACTCAGATGTTTTTTGACAACCAAAAGTTTTTTGAGTTTCAAGATAAATGTAAAGAAGCCGGCATCAATGTGCCAATTATCCCAGGATTAAAACCCCTAGCCACTAAAAAGCAATTGAACGCCTTACCCCACCGTTTTCATGTCGATTTACCAGATGATTTAATTCGTTCGGTGATTGATTGTAAAGACAATAAAGCTGTTCGTCAAGTAGGGGTGGAGTGGTGTATTCAACAAAGTCAAGAGTTAAAAGATGCAGGAGTTCCCTTTTTGCATTATTACTCTATGGGGAAGTCAGATAATATCAAGGCAATCGCAGAGGCGGTATTCTAAGCAGTAAGCTGATTAAACAATTCTGCTAAGTTCTCGTTTTTTTGATTAAGCGCAAGAATCTTTAATTGATTGTCGTGTGCAAAGTCAAAAACCTTTGGACGAATGTCTTCTTGACCTGTACAGTACAATTCATATTGAAAGTCAAAGGTATTAACGGCCTTAGTAATGCCATCAATTTTACTTAAGGCTTCGGTTTCGATACGGTAATCAAATTCGACCTGGATAATTTGCTGTTGACCTTTACGAAGGCTTTCTAAACTTTGATCTGCAACAACTTCTCCTTGTCTTATGATAATGACACGATCGCAAACACTCTCAACCTCAGATAAAATATGGGTGGAGAATAAGACAATTTTATCTTCTCCTAATTGACGTATTAATTTTCTAATCTCGATTAACTGATTGGGATCTAATCCAGTGGTAGGTTCGTCTAGGATTAAGATTTCTGGATCGTGAAGCAGTGCTGCTGCAAGTCCTACTCTTTGCTGGTATCCTTTTGACAAGGTATTTACCTTGCGATGGCGCACCTCACTCAAGCCAACTTTTTCAATGATTTCTTCAAAGGAAGCATTCTTAATTCGATATAATCCTGCGATAAATTTGAGGTATTCTAAAACGTATAGGTCAGGATAAAGCGGGTTATTTTCAGGTAAATAACCCGTGACCTGCTGTATACTTTTGATATCATCACGCAGATTTTTTTCGCCATAAAGCACTTCTCCTTCCCAATTTTTGAGATAGCCAGTCAAGATTTTCATCAAGGTAGATTTCCCAGCTCCATTGGGGCCTAATAAGCCCACGACTTCTCCTGCTTTTAATTTGAAAGACACTCCTTTTAAGGCAGTAACTTCGGCATAACTTTTGGCAATATTTTGAAGTTGTAACACGGCTTGCTTTTTTGCTAAAGATAAAACTTTACATTCTTTTGTGCATCCATTTTGGGAGGTTCGAAAAAATAAAAGCGATTAGCGCCCAGCGTTTGGTAACATATATTACTGTTTTTTTTCGTTTAATAGCAGTGTAAATTTGTTTGGCGGCTTTTTCTTTTGGTGCCATCCAGAAGATACCGCTTCCTTGCACCATGGCTGTATCCACAAAACCCGGTCGAATATCGGTTGTGTGGACAGGAAGTTTTAATTTATAAAAGCGCTGTCTTACTCCTTCAAGATAATTTGACTGGTAAGCTTTCGATGCATTATAAGAAGGCGTAAGCCGTCCTCCTCTTCGGCTGGCAACCGAGGAAATATTGGCTAAATGTCCATGACCTTGGGTTTCAAAAAAATGGACGCCCCAATTCACCATTTTGGTAAAGGCTACTACATTGAGTTGATTGGTAGCATTTTCAATGGTGTAATCTAGCGTTTTATTTAGCACACCCATTCCTGCCGAAATGACAAATAGATCAAGCCCCCCTAAGGCAGCTACAAGGCTATCAAGATCTTTTTCTGCTTCGGGCTGAGTAGCATCGGACACCATGGGAATAATGGCATCTGGGTAGAGGGCTTTTATAACTTCTAGCATCTCACCTCTGCGTGCTGTTATTCCTACCTTGTAACCTTGTTGCGCTAAAACAATGGCGAGCGCTTTTCCAATGCCAGAGCTGGCCCCCACAATAATGGCTTTTTTTGACATGTTTATAGATCTAGATGAGTATCATCGCAGAAAGGACTTTTTTTTGTTGCTTTGCAGTTGCACAGTTTTACTTCGCCGGTTCTTTTTGCCGTAAATTTGAGGGGTTTGACCTTGCTTCCGTGATGGGAACCATCGCAAAAGGGTTGTTGACTGCTTTTACCACAGGCACACCAAAGGTAGCTTTCTCCTTTAGTTAATTGAACTTTCAACGCTTCATTTGTTGAGGTTCTAGTAAGTTCAAAATCTCTGTGCCAATCGCTTTTCTTGTCTTTTGATTTAACAAAAGGGTAGAAGTAGGCTGCAGTCCAGTCGTCTTCTGTTTTTTTAGATAAGCCATATTCTTGTGGGTAAGCTGTTTGAAACTTGGCCGTTCCAAAGAATTGATCCCAAAGGCTAAACATATTTCCAAAGTTAGCATTGGGGTCACTCGAATTGTCGAGCATAGAAGTCCCATGGTGTGCATGGTGAAAAGAAGGCGTAATTATTACACGTTCTATCACCTTAATAAAAGGTTTTAAAAAAGCGTATTGGTAGAAGGGTTTATCCCATTTAATGCGACTATGTGAGCTAATTATGATGGCTTGTTTAATCACTAGACCTAGTGCAACCGCTTTAGCACCGCCCGCAAAAACAATACAGCCTACCCACCAGATATTGGGCATCATGATATAATACAAGAGGGCATTGCGGTAAGAAACAAAGAAGCCCATTTCTTCTGCTTGATGATGACTGCGATGTAGCTTCCACAAAAAGGGATACTCATGTGCAGATCGATGGTACCAATATTGCAATAGATCATCAATAAGAATGTAACCCAAAAAAACAGCGATAAAAGACTGTTGAGACAAGAGATCTGCTCCTTCTGGATATATTGTATTTCCTAGAATATAAACACTCGCAACTATAGCAGGTTTTATTCCTGATGAAAGCAAGAAAAAACTCATAACTTCTTGTAGCCAGTCTCCTTTTTTACGTTTAGAATGGCGCAGATATCCTGCAAAAGATTCGATTAAGCCAAAAAAGATTAAAATCCCTAATACTAAGAAAACATCAAAGTTTTCGATGGCGAGAAGTCGTTGTAGTAATTGTTTCATTTATTCTTCGTCATTCGCTCTAAAGCGTGGGGTGATCCTTGCCTTAGTTTTTTGTTCAAAGCCATAAGCGATTTCAATTAAGGTAGATTCGCTCCACGCTCTCCCAAAGAACGATAAGCCAACAGGTAACCCATGAATATCTCCCATTGGGACTGTGATATTAGGATAGCCTGACCAAGCCGCAGGAGATGAACTTCCTACATGATAATTATCTCCATTTAGCCAGTCGGTGCTCCAAGCTGGACTTCCGGTAGGAGCAATAATCGCGTCTAAATTGTGTTCGTCCATAACACGGTCTATCCCTTCTTCTTGACTCATGCGTTGAAGATTTGTAAGAGCAGTTTGATAGGCTTCACTTGCTAGATCTTCTTTTTCACTCGCCATTTTTAAATAAGCCTGATTGTAATATTTCAGTTCAACCGAGTCTTGTTCATTAAAAGCAATTAATTCTTCTAGATTTTTGATAGGCGCATTATCGCCCAAAGAACTAAAATAAGCGTTGAGACCATCTTTGTATTCGTGAAGCATGACTTGAAAAGAATTACCTCCAGTTGCTCTAGGGGTGATGTTGTCAATTTCAATTACTGTAGCTCCTGCAGCTTTAAGGGTACGAATCGATTGACGTACTAAGCTGTCTACTTCGGTATTTTGTCCCAGAGGCGAAGTATAAAGTGCAATGCGTTTTCCTGCTACCCCATCTAGCTTTAAATAGGGTGTATAATCGTTTAGCGCTACTCTTCCCTCTGCAAGGGTTTTACTGTCTTGTTCATCTTTGGCTGTAAGTGCTCCTAAAGCAATTGTGGCGTCTGTTAATGTTCTTGCCATGGGGCCAGCCGTGTCTTGGGTAAAGGAAATTGGGATAATACCAGAACGACTAATCAAGCCTACCGTGGGTTTGATTCCCACTATTCCATTGGCGTTAGATGGACATACGATAGAACCATTGGTTTCAGTTCCTATGGCTAAAACAGTAAGGTTAGCAGATACCGCTACACCAGAACCAGAACTCGACCCACATGGATTACGGGTGAGGACATAAGGGTTTTTGGTTTGTCCGTTTATTCCACTCCAACCACTAGAGGAGTTTTGTCCTCTAAAATTGGCCCATTCACTTAGGTTAGCTTTTGCTAAAATAACTGCCCCAGCTGCACGTAATTGTTGAGCAAGTGGACTGTCTTTTAATGGCTTAGAATCTTTTAACGCTCTCGATCCTGCAGTGGTATTCATTTGATCGTGGGTATCGATATTGTCTTTTAGAACGATAGGAATACCGTGTAGTGGCCCGCGAGATTTTCCATTGGCTAGTTCTTTGTCTAATTCTTTGGCGATGGTTATCGCCTCTGGATTAACTTGTATTATCGAGCGAAGGGTTGGACCCGCTTTGTCAATCTGATTGATTCTGTCTAAATAAGCATTTGTAACCTCTTCGATGGAAAAGTCTCTTTGGGCATATCCAGTAGATAATTCGCTAATGCTTGTTTCAAGAAAGCGAAAATTATTAGGGTCTTTTTCCGTCTTTACATCCATTTTGGTGCAGGCTAAGAAGAGAAAGGGGATAAGAAATATAGTCTGTCGTAACATTTTGATTTAAGTTTGTTTGTTTAGTAGGTAAATTACTCCTTTTTCTAAAAAAAATGGAGCAAAAATTTGTTTTTGTCTAATGTGGGCTTAGATTTGTATCGAATTTTAATCAAATGAACAATACGTTTTTTTATTACAGCGACTTTTTTTACTTCTTTAATGAAGCAGGAAGGACTTTGTAATAAACAAGCATTACAATATAAATAAAGTCCTGACTAATGTTCGGGACTTTTTTTTTGGACTATAAATGGAAACAAAAATCGCAATACAAGGAATTAAAGGCTCTTTTCATCACGCCGTCGCCATGGACTACTTTCAGGAGAAAGTGGCATTGAAAGAGTGCCTTAGTTTTGATGCTGTTGTTGATGCTGTTCTTTCTGGAGAAGTCAAACAGGCCGTCATGGCATTAGAAAATTCTATTGCTGGATCCATTATTCCTAATTATGCTTTAATAGATCACAATGATCTTAGCATTGTGGGAGAATACAATTTAAACATTCATCATACTTTGATGTCCTTAGCGGGACAAACGATAGAAGATATTCAAGAGGTACATTCTCACCCAATGGCCCTGTTGCAATGCAAGGAGTTTTTTCGCAATTACCCGCATATCAAATTGATTGAAGCCGCAGATACAGCTAATGTTGCTAAATATATTACAGAAGAGCAGCGCAAGGGAATTGCAGCGATCGCTCCAAAAGCTTCGGCTAAAATTTACGGTCTGAACGTTTTGGCAGAATCGATTCAAACCATCAAAAACAATATTACCCGTTTTGTAATTGTCCAAAAAAAGAATGGCAGTTTAGGACAAGCACAAATTAATAAAGCTTCTTTGAAGTTTATTTTAGATCACCAAAGAGGAAGTTTAGCAGCTGTTTTGAATGTAATGAGCGATTGCTTATTGAATTTAACCAAAATCCAATCTCTCCCTGTTATTGAAACTCCTGGAAAATATGCTTTTTTTGTCGATGTGACTTTTGACACTTTTGAACAGTATGAAAAAGCCCGTCAGATTTTAAAAATCATGGCTTTAGAATTTAAAATATTAGGGGAATACACCGACGTAAAAAGATGAAAGTAAATACAGCATTACGACTCGAAAGTGTCAAAGAATACTACTTCTCAAAGAAGTTGCGTGAAGTGGCTGGTTTAATTCAGGCCGGGAAGCCTGTGTTAAATATGGGGATAGGAAGTCCAGACTTACCACCACATCCTTCTGTTATTGAAGCACTTCAAGGGGCAATGACACACCCGCGGGCCAATATGTATCAAAGCTACCAAGGCCTTCCAGAATTACGTGAAGCCATTGCTCTTTTCTACAATCGTCATTATGCGGTTTCACTTGACCCATCTTCAGAAATACTCCCACTAATGGGATCTAAAGAAGGGATTATGCATATCTCTATGGCTTTTTTAAATAAGGGAGACCAGGTATTGATTCCTAATCCAGGCTATCCCACTTACAGCGCCGTTACACAATTAGTTGAGGCAAGTCCAGTATTTTATAATTTGTCTGATACCAACAATTGGCAGCCAGATTTAAAAGCGCTGCAAGCTTTAGATACATCTAAAATCAAGTTGATGTGGTTGAATTATCCACATATGCCCACTGGAGCAAAGGCAGATCGCAAGACGCTCAAACAATTGATTCAATGGGCGGTAAAAGAAGAGATTTTATTGATCAACGATAATCCTTATAGTTTTATTTTAAACGATGAGCCACAAAGTATCTTATCGCTACCAGGAGCTAAAGCAGTTGCGATGGAACTAAACTCTTTGAGTAAATCCTTTAATATGGCCGGCTGGAGAGTAGGAATGTTATCTGGAAATGCAGAAAATATTCAAGCTGTTTTGAAAGTGAAAAGTAACATGGATTCTGGAATGTTTTTTGGGATTCAACAAGGAGCGATCGCGGCATTAAAAGTGCCAGATTCATGGTTTACAGAATTAAATAGCACCTACAAGAAACGCAGAAAATTAATCGAGGAGTTAGCCACATTAATGAATGCTAACTTTGATCCTAACAGTGTGGGAATGTTTGTATGGGCAAAGTTAAATAACCCATCTCTCGCTGCAGAAAAACACATCGATCAAATTCTTTATGAAAAGGACATCTTTATTACCCCTGGGACTATTTTTGGTTCACAGGGCGAGGGCTATATCCGCTTCTCCCTTTGTGTTAATGAAGATCAAATTAGAACCGCTATAAACCGCATGAAAGCATGAAAATATATGTCATCGGTATCGGATTAATAGGGGGATCTATGGCCTTAGAGCTAAAAGAACTTTTTCGTGATTGCTATGTGGTAGGAGTAGACCAGAGCGAGACTCATCTTGAAGAGGCATTAGCCTTAGGGATTATTGACGAAAAAGGAAGCTTAGAAACTTTAGGAGAAGCAGATCGGGTGATATTAAGTATACCTGTAAAAGAAAGCCTTCGTTTATTGCCTACTCTTTTAGATCAATTAAATGATGAGGCTTTACTTTGGGATGTAGGGTCTACGAAAGAACAGTTGTGTAAGGGGGTGGAAAATCATTCTAAACGCGATCAATACCTTGCAGCACATCCTATTGCTGGAACAGAATTTTCTGGTCCAAAAGCAGCACATCTAGGATTATTTAAAGGGAAACCACAAATTTTATGTGAAGCCAAAAAGACCCGTGCAGATTTATTGATTTGGTCAAAGACTACCTTTCGTCAAATGGGGATGTACTTGCGTTTTATGGAACCAAAAGAACACGATCGTCATATGGCCTGCGTTTCTCATCTATCTCACGTAAGCTCTTTTATGTTAGGGAAAACTGTCCTCGAGCAAGAAGCAGATGAGCAAAATATTTTCGATCTGGCCGGGAGTGGATTCGAATCTACCGTTCGTTTGGCAAAAAGTTCCCCAGATATGTGGGCGCCTATTTTTGAGCAGAACAAAGAAAATGTATTAGAGATTCTTTCGGCTTACATTAAAAATTTAGAAGATTTCAAAAACAAATTAGCAGCAGATGCTATCGATGATTTGCATCAACAAATGAAACATACCAACCAACTAAAAACCATCTTAAACGGAATAAAACACAATAATTAGATATGGAAAATACACCAGCAATGCGCGAATGGTTAAACGACTTTGGTCTTTCGCATCCCTTAGTAATCGGTGGCCCTTGTAGCGCCGAAACAGAAGAGCAAGTCATGAAAATTGCTCATGAACTTAAAGATACTGATGTAACGGTTTACCGTGCGGGTATCTGGAAACCAAGAACCCGTCCAGGTAATTTTGAAGGGGTAGGAGCAATTGGTCTAAAATGGTTACAACGTGTAAAAGAAGAAACAGGTTTATTAACAGCTACAGAGGTAGCCAATAAAGACCATGTAAAACTGGCCTTAGAGCACGATATCGATATCTTATGGATCGGTGCTCGTTCAACAGTAAGTCCATTTATTGTGCAAGAAATTGCCGATGCCCTCGAGGGTACAGATAAAATCGTATTAGTAAAAAATCCAGTCAATCCAGATGTTGCCCTTTGGTTAGGAGGCGTTGAGCGTTTGTATACCGCTAATATTAAAAATTTAGGTTTAATCCACCGTGGATTCTCTGCCTATGGCAAATCAAAATATAGAAATAATCCAGAATGGCAAATTGCTGTTGAGGTTCAAAACCGTTTTCCTGATCTTCCTTTAATCTGTGATCCTTCTCACATTACAGGAAAACGTGATATGATTTTTGATACCTGTCAAATGGCCCTTGATTTAAACTTTGACGGTTTAATGATCGAAAGCCACTGGGATCCAGATAACGCATGGAGTGATGCAGCCCAACAAGTAACTCCTGCTGCTTTAGTTCAAATCATGAAGGATTTAAAAATCCGCGAAGCAACTACAGACGAGGAAACCTATCAAGCTGAATTACAAAACCTTCGTGCTCAAATTGATGTTGCAGATCAAACTATTTTAGATACTTTAGGAAAACGAATGAAAGTAGCAGAGGCAATTGGAGAACTAAAGAAAACCAATAACGTTGCTGTTTTACAGAACAAACGCTGGAACGAAATCCTAGGAAAAATGGTTTTAGAAGGGGAAAGCCGTGGGCTGTCAGAAGAATTTATTCTTCGTATGTTTAAAGCGATTCATCAGGAGTCGATTAATCACCAAGAACAAATCGTTAAAGGATAATTTAAGAAAACCGCCACTAGGCGGTTTTTTTATACTTTGGTAGAAATTTATATCGTTATGCCTTTTTCAAATCTTCAATTAATGCGCGACTCGAGAAGAGATTTAGCACCACAATGGGGCCTTGGGGTTCTTGTCGCTTTTGTTTATGTCCTTATCATTGGAGTGCCTTCAAGTATTTTTCCAGATGGGGAAGGGATAGTAAGTTTAGTTCTAGCGGGACCACTCGCTGTTGGTGTTGCGTATTTTTCTTTTGCTGTTATTCGTGGTGAAACACCTCATTTTTTTCAACTTTTCGAGGGGTTTAATGTTTTTGGAAAAAGTTTTTTAGCTAATCTATGCTATAGCTTATTGGTTATTGTTGGATTTGTATTATTGATCATTCCTGGGATTATTGTTGGCTTAGCACTTTCCATGACCTTTTTTGTGATGGCAGATCGCCCTGAGTTATCCTTTAGTGAGTGCTTGAATGAGAGTTGGAATTTAACCTCTGGATATCGATTTAAATTGTTAGGACTAAATTTGCGATTTATTCCCTGGTATTTATTGGGAATTCTATGTTTAGGTGTAGGAATGCTTTTAGTCATTCCATGGTACTATATTTCCTTAGCTCGCTTTTATGAAGAATTAAAAGTGGCAAGAAGAAATTAGTACGCCGCAGTAGGTTAACCTCTTTTTCTAGATCGATTGTTTCTAGCGTAGTTCCGTTTCTTTGAATTTTGTTTTTTTGCGGGTTTTTTAACAGAAGCTCCTTCGATAACATCGTGATCTTCCATGAATGGATGATCTAACAGGCGAGGTACCTTTTGTTTGATGAGTTTCTCAATCTCTTTTAAATAGGGTCTTTCTTCTGCCATACAAAAGGATAGTGCTATTCCGCTTGCATTTGCTCTCCCTGTTCTACCAATGCGGTGTACATAGGTTTCTGCAACATTTGGAAGATCAAAATTAATAACGAGTGAAAGCTCGTCAATATCAATACCTCTAGCCGCAATGTCTGTGGCAACTAGGATATTGAGTTTTCCCATTTTAAAGTCACCTAGAGCTTTCTGTCTCATATTTTGGGATTTATTCCCGTGAATAGCAGCAGATTTAATACCTGATTGTTCTAGTTTTTTTACAATCTTATTCGCTCCGTGTTTAGTTCGAGAAAAGACGAGTACAGATTCCTCTTTACGCTGTTCTAATAAGTGAACTAAAAGTTTAGTTTTATTTCCTTTAATTACAAAATAGATCCCTTGTTCAACTTTTTCTGCGGTGGCTTGCTCTGGTTTAATGGTAACACGTTCAAATTTGCCCAGCATTTTTTTGGACAATTCGACGATGGTTTTTGGCATGGTTGCAGAGAAAAAGAGTGATTGTCTTTTCTGGGGCAGTTGAGCAATTATTTTTTTAACATCATGGATAAAACCCATATCGAGCATTTGATCTGCTTCGTCTAGCACTACATATTTTAAATCTTTAAAAGTAATAAAGCCTTGACTCATTAAGTCCAATAAACGCCCTGGTGTAGCGATTAATATATTAACTCCACTACGTAAATGCTTTACCTGCTGTGCTTGTTTAACTCCTCCAAAAATAACCGTACTTTTCAAGTTAGTAAATTCACTATATGCTGTAAAGTTTTCTGCAATTTGAATGGCCAGTTCGCGTGTTGGTGTTACCACTAAAGCTTTTACTTTAGGTTGGCCTTTTCCAGTTGTTTTATCTTGGCATAGATGATTCAATATCGGAATACCAAATGCAGCTGTTTTTCCTGTTCCTGTTTGGGCAACACCCAATAAATCATGCCCCTTTAATAAAATAGGGATGGCTTTTTCTTGGATAGGAGTGGGTTGTGTATAGCCTTGCTTTTCAAGTGCTTTTAAAATAGGAGCCTCTAGGGCAAGATCATTAAATTTCATCTAGTCGTATAATCTTGCTAAAGTACGCTTATATTTTGACCTATGCGCCATAAAAAAACCGCCCAAAGGCGGTTATTGTGGAAAGTAAATACTTTATGCTAATGCTTTAGCAATACGTGCAATCGCCTCTTTAATGTTATCTACAGAGGCAGCATAAGAAATACGAATGCAATCTCCATTCCCAAATGCATCTCCTGTTACAGTAGCCACGTGGGCTTCTTCTAATAAATAAAGTGCGAAATCTGAAGCATCTTTGATGGTTTTTCCATTCATGGTTTTTCCAAAATAATGAGAAACGTCTGGGAAAACATAAAATGCACCCTCTGGTTCATTAATGCGGAAACCTGGAATTTCTGAGAGTAACTCAATAATGAGTTTACGACGACTTTGAAATTCATCAACCATATATTGAATATTACTCACAGGAGCTCCGAGTGCAGTAATAGTAGCGCGTTGTGCAATACAGTTTGCTCCAGAAGTGATTTGACCTTGCATTTTATTACAGGCTTTAGCAATCCATGCGGGTGCTCCTATATATCCTATTCTCCACCCCGTCATGGCAAAGGCTTTCGCTACTCCATTAACTGTAATGGTTCGGTCGTATAATGATGGAATGGCCGCAATACTAAAATGAGGTGTTCCATAATTAATGTGCTCATAAATTTCGTCAGACATAATATAGATATCTGGATACTTTTCAAGCACTTTTCCCAGGGCACGGTATTCTTCTTCTGTATAAATGGTTCCACTCGGGTTATTCGGCGAGTTGAACATGATGAGTTTTGTTTTAAGCGAGATGGCAGCTTCCAGTTGTTCTGGTGTGATCTTGAAATAGTTGTCAATACTCGTGGGAATAGTAGTTGATTTTGCTTCTGCGAGTGTTGCAATAGCAGAATAACTGACCCAATAGGGTGCAGGAAGTAAAACTTCGTCTCCTGGGTTGAGTAATACCATGCAAACATTCGCAATCGATTGCTTGGCTCCAGTAGAAACTACAATTTGATTCGCAGCATAGTCTAAGCCATTATCGCGTTTAAATTTTGTGATAATGGCTTGCTTTAATTCTGCATATCCGTCAACAGGAGAATAAGAGTTGTAGTTGTCGTTTACTGCTTGAATAGCAGCGTCTTTAATAAATTCGGGTGTGTTGAAATCTGGTTCTCCCAGACTTAATCCAATTACATCAATCCCTTCATTTTTTAATTCTCTCGCTTTTGCTGCCATTGCAAGGGTAGCAGAAACAGGTAAACTGTTAATTCGTGCCGAAAGTGCCTCCATGATAATAGTTGTTTATGCGGGTTGACCCCCCATCTTTTTTAAATGTTTGAAATGCGAAAATAAGGCACTTCGGGTAGTTTTATACTCATTGTAAGGTAAATTAAACTCCTTTGCTGTTTTTTTCACAATTTTCGCAATATCTGTGTAATGAATATGGCTGATGTGTGGAAAAATATGGTGTTCAATTTGGTGGTTTAACCCTCCTGTAAACCAATTGATAAATCTATTTTTTGTCGAAAAATTAACCGTAGTCAATAATTGATGAATTGCCCAAGTGTTTTTCATGTTCCCTGTTTCTTTATCGGGTAAGGGCATTTCTGCATCTTCAATAACATGAGCTAGTTGAAAAGTAAGACTCAAAATTAATCCTGCAGTATAGTGCATGATAAAGAAGCCTAAAAGAATTTGCCACCAAGCCATATTCATTACTATCATAGGGATAATTATCCAGATACCAGAGTATAATATCTTCGTCCCTATCAAAATAATCCATTGACGTAATGGCTGTAATTTTTTACGATAAGTAAGTTTCTTTTTTAAGTAACGTCTAATCTGTTGAAAATCTGAAGAAATAACCCAGTTAAAAGTGAGTAATCCATAAATTAAAACAGCATAATAGTGCTGAAAACGATGAAAAGAAAACCAATCACTGTGTTTTGAGAAGCGAATAATTCTCCCCGCTTCTAGGTCTTCATCATGCCCATGTATATTAGTATAGGTGTGATGTAAGATATTGTGTTGCACTTTCCAGTTATGTACATTTCCAGCGAGTAAATAGATACTCGCTCCCATAGTTTTATTGATCCAATCATACTTTGAAAAAGAACCGTGATTCCCGTCGTGCATAACATTCATACCTACTCCAGCCATACCTACTCCCATTAGAATGGCAAGGAGAAGCTTTATCCAGATATTGAAATCACTTAAAAGAATTAGGAAATAAGGAGTTACCAACAAGGAAAACATAATGAATGTTTTCAAGTACAATTGCCAGTTTCCTGTCTTAAGTGCTTTTCGATTTTTAAAATGATCATTGACCCGTTTATTTAAAGTTTGAAAAAATTTCTTGGGATCTTTTCTCGAAAATCGAAGGGGTTTGTTGTTTGTTTGCCTTTCCATAGCAGATAAGAATGTATCTTTGAATGTTTTTTTAAAACTACAAATTTTGAAGTTCATACAACACTATTTCCCCAGTCTTTCTAAACACCAATATCAACAGTTTGAAAAACTGGAGGTATTATATAAAGAATGGAATGCACAGATCAACGTGATTTCTAGAAAAGATATTGACGCACTTAATGAAAAACATGTATTACATTCTCTTGGAATTGCTAAGGTACAGCATTTTAAGTCTGGCACTAGGGTTTTAGATGTAGGTACTGGAGGTGGTTTTCCAGGGATTCCTTTAGCGATTCTTTTTCCTAAAGTTGATTTTTATTTAATTGATTCGATTGGTAAAAAAATAAAAGTTGTGCAGGCTGTCGCCGAAGCCTTACACTTAAAAAATGTAGAAGCGCGACATCAAAGAGCGCAAGAATTTAAGCAACCAGTCGATTTTGTGGTGAGCAGGGCTGTGACTAAAATGGAAGATTTTGTTCCTTGGGTTAAAAAGAACGTAAAAAATAAAGGGAGCCACAAATTAAGCAATGGAATACTGTATTTAAAGGGTGGAGATCTAAGCGAGGAGCTTGCTAATTTTCCAGCGGCACAAGAGTTTCCACTTTCTAGTTATTTTATAGAAGATTTTTTTGACACTAAGAAGGTGGTTTATCTTCCTTTGAAAAGTTAAAAAGCACCCTTGGGATTGTTTTGGCATATTGCTTGTAGCAGTTTGAATCTAAATCTTACTGTGATGTTTCGAATTACCTTTTTCTCTTGTTTAATTTTTTTTTGTTGGGCTTCGCCCAAAAGCGCACTTTACCTGAAAAGCAAGCGCAAGAATTAGGTAAAGTGGCTTGGTACCGCGATTTTGATCAAGCTATTTCCTTGTCAAAAAAGCAAAGTAAACCTGTTTTTATTTTGTTTCAAGAAGTCCCAGGCTGTTTAAGTTGTAGGAATTATGGGAAAGGAGTGTTGAGTAATTCTGTTATTGTTGAGACCATAGAAAAATATTTTATCCCTCTGGCCATTTTTAATAATAAGCAAGGCAAAGACAGTGAAGTGCTAAAAAAATATGGTGAGCCTAGTTGGAACAATCCTGTGGTACGTATTGTTAATTCAAATGGTGAAAATTTGATTCGCCGTATTGCAGGAGATTATTCTAAAGCTCGTGTAGCACAAGAAATGATTCGTGTTCTAGAAGAGCAACAAGAGACGCCGATTACCTTTGATCTACGAAATATCGCAAAAGGACTGCGTTATTGAGCTTGTCTTTTTGCTTTAATCTTTTTGAGCTTTTTTTCAATGCGTTTTAGTTCTTTCTCTAGATGTTGTTCCATAATGGAATCATTTGATGCTTTAAAATGATGCATCTTAATGCGAGCATGGGCTGCTAAACTATCCATATCTTTTATCTTAATAAAAAAATCATCATGGTCAAAGTCATCCATCCAGATATGAAAGTTTTTATCTTTTAAAGCTTGATTAATTCTGTGGGAAATTGAGTCAGTAGCAAAGACACTTATTCCGTTACCAATGTGTTTTAATCCTACTAAAAGACTATCTAGGTCTTCTTCATTAAAATTAAAACTGTAGTTAGAGCTGACCCATTTGTTTTTTTGTGTTCTAATGGAATCATAGCGGATGAGATCCCCATTCTCATTATATTCTTTTGTCACGCGATATTCAACATCTGCGTCTTGCGCAAGCGCGAAAAAAGTAGCGCTTAAAAAAAGGCTAAGGGAAAGGAAGTAGGTTTTCATAAGAGAGACTATTTTTAAGGTTATGCTAAAATTACATCCTCAAAAAATAGTCTCTTATGATTTTAACAAAATTTTATTCTCCTAAAAAAGGATAGCGATAGTCTGAAGGAGTTAATAAAGGCTCCTTGATTAAACGTGCAGAAACCCATCTTAAAAGATTAAGTTTTGATCCTGCTTTATCGTTTGTTCCAGACGCTCTTGCTCCACCAAAGGGTTGTTGACCCACTACTGCTCCAGTTGGTTTGTCATTGATATAGAAGTTTCCAGCGCTATTTTCTAGGGCCTCTAAGGCTAGCTCTGCGGCATAACGATCTTTTGAAAAAATTGCTCCAGTCAAGGCGTAATCAGAGGTTTGATCAACAAGTTTTAAGGTGTCTTCAAAGCTTTTGTCTTCATAAATATATACGGTTACAATAGGTCCAAAGAGTTCTCTAGACATGGTGTCATAATGTGGATTAGTCGTTAAAAGAACAGTTGGTTCAACAAAATAACCCTTACTGTCGTCACAATTACCACCGTGAAGGATACTCACTTCATTGGATGCTTTTGCCTGTTCAATGGCTTCTTTTAATCGGTTAAATGCCCCTTGATGAATCACTGCGGTGACAAAGTTGTTTGTGTCTTCAGGTGACCCCATTGAGATGCTTTTAAGGTCACTTACTACGCGGTCTAATATGGCCTGCGCTTTTGATTTTGGTAAATATACCCTTGAAGCAGCAGAACACTTTTGTCCTTGGAATTCAAAAGCCCCACGAACAATGCCTGTGGCAACTTCTTGTGCTGCAGCACTGGGGTGAGCAATGATGAAGTCTTTCCCACCTGTTTCTCCTACAATTCTGGGGTAGGTTTTGTACAGGTGTATATTTTGACCAATCTTTTGCCAAATATTTTTAAAAATAAAGGTAGATCCTGTAAAGTGAATTCCAGCAAAGTCTGGAGAAGCGAGCAACGTATCTGTGATCATTTCAGGATCACCCATCACCATATTAATTACCCCTGGAGGTAAACCAGCTTCTTCAAAAACTTCCATAATCACATGAGCAGATAGCATTTGATGATCACTTGGTTTCCATACAATGGTATTCCCCATTAGGGCAGGAGCGGCAGATAAATTTCCGGCGATAGCCGTAAAATTAAATGGACTAATGGCATAGACAAACCCTTCTAGAGGGCGGTAACTCAACCTATTCCATACTCCGTCTCCAGAGTAGGGTTGTTCATTGTAAATTTCTTCGGCGAATTGAACGTTAAAACGTAAAAAATCAATGAATTCACAAGCCGCATCAATTTCTGCTTGATGTATTGTTTTTGACTGCGCTAACATGGTAGAGGCATTGATCTTTGCTCGGTAAGGTCCTGCGAGTAAATCTGCTGCTCTTAAAAAAATGGTAGCTCTGTGTTGAAAAGAGAGTTTGCTCCAAGCTTTTCTTGCCTCTAAGGCGCTTTCAATGGCTTTTTCGACTTCGTTCTTTCCAGCTAAATGATAGATACCTAATAGGTGGTGATGGTCATGCGGTGGTCGCATCTCTGCGGTATTTGAAGTTTTGAATTTTTCACCGTTAAGGGTAAGTGGAACTTCTGTATTTTGATTGTATAAAGCTTTATAGGCTTGTTGTACTGCTTTTATATCCTCGCTTCCTGGATGGTAAGGTCGAACAGGCTCGTTAATTGCCTTAGGGCTTTTCGGGAAACTGTTTTGCATGATTTATTTTTTTTCAAATAAAGAAAATTTAAATCAATTTAATGCAAAAGTAGCGGCTAATTTAAAGGTGGGAATTTCAACTTCGAATTCTTGAGCAGAGGAGAAGTTAACCATTGTGTAAAATCCACTCATGGCTCCTATTGGAGAGGTGAGAATGCAATTTGATTGATAGGTGTGGGTATCA
>JAKMGK010000002.1 GCA_022424955.1 Flavobacteriaceae bacterium | reverse complement strand
GGCTACTGGTTTTGAAAAGCTAGATGCACTCACCTCGGGTTGGCAGCCCAGCGATTTGATTATTGTAGCGGCACGTCCAGGGATGGGAAAAACCGCCTTAACCTTGTCTATGGCCCGTAATATTGCCGTGATGAAGCAAACTCCTGTAGCCTTCTTTTCATTAGAGATGTCTTCGGTTCAATTGATCACGCGATTAATTTCTGCTGAAACAGGTTTGTCTTCTGAAAAATTGCGTACGGGGAAACTAGAGAATCACGAATGGGAACAACTCAATGTTAAAGTAGGAGATTTAGAAAAAGCCCCGCTTTTTATTGACGACACCCCTTCTTTATCCATTTTTGATTTAAGAGCAAAAGCGAGACGATTGTCTTCCCAGCATGGGATTAAATTAATCATTGTAGATTATCTCCAGTTAATGACGGCAGGATCATCGAATAAAACAGGAAACCGAGAGCAAGAGATCTCGACAATTTCCCGTAACCTTAAAGCCTTAGCAAAAGAGTTAGACGTTCCTGTTATTGCTTTATCACAACTTTCGCGTGCGGTAGAGACTAGGGGAGGGACAAAACGCCCCTTACTCTCTGATTTGAGAGAATCTGGAGCGATTGAACAAGATGCCGATATCGTTTCTTTTATTTACCGTCCAGAATATTATGGGATAGACGAATGGGACGACGAAGAACGCAATTCTTCTCTGGGACAAGCAGAATTTATTGTCGCAAAACACCGTAACGGAGGCTTAGACAATATTCGATTAAAATTTATTGGACATTTGGGGAAATTTGACAACTAGAGAGTTTTGATTCCCCATATGAATTTCCTTCTAAAATGAATGAAACCATTGCGCCAGAATCATTCCTTTCTACAGATCAAGCCTTTGGATCATCGTTTAACGAGGATGACTCAGACGTGCCTTTTTAAAAAAGCACAAATATTAAAGCACAAAAAAACCAGCCATTTGGCTGGTTTTTTTTGAGTACAACTAAAGTGTTACTTGATTTTATCGACGATGGCTTTAAACGCATCGGGGTGATTCATCGCTAGGTCTGCAAGGACTTTACGGTTTAATTCGATATTATTGGCGTGGACACGTCCCATGAACTGGCTGTATGACATCCCGTGCATACGTGCACCGGCGTTGATACGTGTAATCCATAAGGCACGGAAGTTACGCTTTTTGGTTTTACGGTCGCGGTAAGCGTACTGCATGGCTTTATCCACTGCATTTTTCGCTACCGTCCATACGTTTTTACGGCGCCCAAAGTATCCTTTGGCATGCTTTAAAACTTTTTTTCTACGTGCTCTTGAAGCAACTGAGTTTACTGATCTTGGCATAGTATTTTGTGTTTTTGTTACAGGGCGGTATCACTACACTTTAGGAGCCCGCAACAGGGTTAATTGTTTTTAGTCAACCTGAACAAGGCTTATTTCAAGCGTAATTGTTCTTTGATGTTGTCGGAATCACTTTCGTGAACCAATCCTGAATGGGTCAATTTCAACTTGCGTTTCTTTGATTTCTTCGTTAAGATGTGGCTCTTAAAAGCATGCTTCCTTTTGATTTTACCGCTACCTGTAAGCTTAAAACGCTTTTTAGCAGAGGATTTAGTTTTCATTTTTGGCATTACTTCTTATTTATGGGTTGTACTCTTCTTATTTCTTTTTTGGGTTAATGAACATGGTCATTCTTTTCCCTTCTAATTTAGGGAGCTGTTCTACTTTCCCAAACTCTTCTAGATCTTGTGCTAAACGCAGCAATAGGATCTGTCCCTGTTCTTTAAACACTATCGAGCGCCCTTTAAAGAAAACAAAAGCTTTGAGCTTTGCGCCTTCTTTTAAGAATTTCTCTGCGTGTTTCTTCTTGAACTCATAATCGTGTTCATCTGTGTTGGGTCCAAAGCGAATCTCTTTAATGATTACTTTAGTCGCCTTTGATTTAAGTGTTTTTTCGCGCTTTTTTTGTTCATACAAGAATTTCTTGTATTCTAGAATCTTACATACAGGTGGACTAGCGTTTGGAGAAATTTCTACCAAGTCTAATTCGAGTTCCTGGGCAAGTCTAAGGGCTTTGTTAAGCGAATAAACGCCTACCTCAACATTATCTCCCACCAAACGAAGTTCTTGTGCGGTGATTTTTTCATTGATCTTGTGAGGATCCTGTTTGATGACTCGGCCTGGACGATTAGTCCTTCTTCTACGTATTGCTATGGTATTCTATTTTAATTAAACATCAAATGTTGCACTACTGGCATCTACTTCTGCTTGTATCTTTTCTATAAAGGTTTCCAGCGTTAGTGATCCCGTATCCCCCTCAACACGACTTCTTACAGAAACTGTGTTTTCGGCGGCTTCTTTCTCTCCGACAATGAGCATATAAGGGTATTTGTTTAGCTGTGCTTCACGAATCTTCTTCCCTATCGTCTCATTTCTATTATCGATTAGAGCGCGAATTTCGCTATTTTTCAATTGATTTGAAACTTTTTCAGCGTATTTTTCATTCTTCTCACTTACCGAGAGGATGATTACTTGTTCTGGCATAAGCCAAAGAGGGAAATTTCCACCGGTATGTTCAAGTAAAATAGCCACAAAACGCTCTAAACTTCCAAAGGGTGCACGGTGAATCATTGCAGGTCTATGTTCCTCATTATCACTTCCTTTATAGCTTAATTCGAAACGCTCTGGTAGGTTGTAATCCACTTGAATCGTTCCTAATTGCCATTTGCGCCCTAAGGCATCTTTAACCATAAAATCAAGCTTGGGACCATAAAAAGCAGCTTCTCCATATTCGATTACATAGTTGAGTTCTTTTTCTTTGGCAGCATTGATGATGGCATTTTCGGCTAAATCCCAGTTTTCGTCAGACCCAATGTATTTTTCAGGCTTTGCTGGATCACGTAAAGAAACTTGAGCAGTAAAATCTTCAAAGCCTAATGATCCAAAAACATAGAGGACTAAGTCAATAACTTTTTTAAACTCCTCGTCTAATTGAGAAGGCATACAGAAAATGTGCGCGTCGTCTTGCGTAAAACCACGAACCCGGGTTAAACCGTGTAATTCTCCACTTTGTTCATAGCGGTATACGGTCCCAAATTCTGCATAGCGTTTGGGTAAATCTTTATAGCTCCACTGGCGAGCATTGTAAATCTCACAGTGGTGTGGGCAGTTCATGGGCTTGAGTAAAAACTCTTCTCCTTCTGCTGGGGTTTGGATGGGTTGAAAACTATCTGCCCCATATTTTTCATAGTGACCAGAGGTCATGTATAATTCTTTATTCCCAATATGAGGAGAGATGACCTGTTCATAACCCGCTTTCTTTTGGGCTTCTTTTAAAAAGTTTTCTAAACGCTCGCGTAAAGCAGCTCCTTTAGGTAGCCATAAGGGTAAACCTTGTCCTACTTTTTGGGAAAAGGTAAAGAGGTCTAATTCTTTTCCCAGCTTTCTATGATCACGTTTTTTAGCTTCTTCCAGCAGGGCGAGATACTCGGTTAATTCTTTTTGCTTTGGAAAAGAAATACCATAAATACGGGTCAACTGCGGTTTGGTTTCATCACCACGCCAGTAAGCTCCAGCTACACTAAGTAATTTTACGGCTTTGACAAAGCCAGTGTGGGGAATGTGTCCTCCGCGACAAAGGTCGGTAAAGTCGGCATGGTCGCAAAAGCTAATGGTACCGTCTTCTAAATTTTCGATAAGTTCAACCTTAAAGGGATTACCCTCTTTTTTATAAAATTCTTCGGCTTCGGCCTTAGAGCTCATGCGCATTTTAAAGTCAAATTTTTCACGAGCAAAAGTCAAAAACTGCTTTTCTAGGGCTGGGAGGTCTTTTTCAGAAAAACTTTCTCCGCCAAAATCTACATCGTAGTAAAAGCCGTTTTCAATGGCAGGACCTATGGTGAGTTTAGCTTGTGGATAAAGGGCTAATAAACTCTGAGCTAAGATATGGGCAGAAGAGTGCCAAAAGGCAGCTTTTCCTTCGTCATCATTCCAAGTAAAGAGGCGAAGATCTCCATCACAATCGATTACAGTAGAAGTTTCTACCGTGGCTTGATTGAATTGAGCAGAAAGAACGTTACGGGCTAAACCCTCGCTAATATCTTTGGAGATATCTAAAACGGTTAAAGCTTGTTCATATTGACGAACCGAGCCGTCGGGGAGTGTGATTGCAATCATGTGTGAATCAATAATGGGCAAAGATAATGGGAATCAGCAAGGCAGCCAACAGTGGGCGTCATTTATCCTTTTCTTTTTTTGCCTAAAAAGGCTGAAGTGAGTTTTCCTATCCCTAAAAACCCTAGTCCAATCGACCCTGCAGTGAGAACTAACCCAATAATTAAAACGGGCCAATACAAGGGATGCCCCTCGTTTTTAAAAGCTTGCATGATAACAAAGGGACCTATAAACGCTAAAACAATAGCATACATCACCCTTTTCAAACCCTGTTGTAAAGCGATTTTATCCATGGGCTAAAGATAAGAATTTTAAGAACTATAAGCCGCAATCGCTTCCCGTACTCCGCCAGTTTGATCGAGAAGTTCTTGGGCGCGAGTAGGGGAGGCCCCAGTTTTTTCAACGATAATGTCTAGGGCACGCTGTCGCAATTTGGCATTACTCAATTGCAGATCAACCATTTTGTTTCCGTGTACATGTCCTAGGCGAATCATAGTAGCAGTGGTAATCATGTTGAGAATCATTTTTTGGGCGGTACCCGCTTTCATGCGCGAGCTACCGGTGACAAATTCTGGTCCAACGACCACAGCGATGGGAAAATCTGCCACTTGGGTAAGAGGCGCCCCAGGGTTACAGCAAATGCAGCCAGTTGGAATGTTGTTTTTTTGACAAGCTTTTAATGCATGAACGACATAAGGAGTTGTGCCAGAGGCAGCAATACCAATGACAATATCTTGTTTAGTAATGTGGTTTTGCTGTAAATCTTCCCAGCCTAGGGTGGTAGAATCTTCGGCATTTTCTACGGCTTTGTAAATAGCATTTTTTCCACCAGCGATTAATCCAATAACTTTGTTGGGATCTGTCCCAAAGGTGGGCGGACATTCTGAGGCGTCTAAAATGCCCAGTCTCCCGCTGGTACCTGCTCCCATATAGAATAATCTTCCACCATTTTGCAGTTGTATTTCTACTTTTTCGATCAGCTTTGTGATCTCTGGCAGCACTTTTTCTACTGCGAGAGCGACTTTTTGATCTTCGGTATTAATACGGTGAACTAAGTCTGCCATGCTGTAGTTTTCTAGTCCGTCGTAAAGAGAATCTTCTTCGGTGATTTTTCTAAATGCCATAAGGTAAAGATAGGGTGGAAAGGGGGAATATTAAAATCTTCCCTCTTTTCAAAAATTGCTCCGATTTCGACTTGCTTTTGGAGCGCTAGGGTACATTTCGACAAGCTCAATGTCCGTGGGATAA
Organism: Flavobacteriaceae bacterium; assembly: GCA_022424955.1. GTDB lineage: Bacteria > Bacteroidota > Bacteroidia > Flavobacteriales > Flavobacteriaceae > Arcticimaribacter. The sequence goes on along the minus strand of JAKMGK010000002.1, from coordinate 1,886 downwards.
AAGAATGACATAAAAAAACCCCAACCTAATGGCTGGGGTTTAAAATTGAAATCTTTAGGAGGCTAGTTTAATTTAGCTTCTAAGTTTTCTTTCAACGCAGACAAGAATTGTTGCGTGGTGAGGTAATGCTCTTTGGACAAGTTTTCTTTGTGGATAAGTAAGGCCAAATCTTTGGTCATTTTTCCACTTTCCACTGTTTCGACACATACGTCTTCAAGGGTTTGACAAAAGTCAATTAAGGCTTGATTGTTATCTAATTTCCCACGGTGTTGTAAACCACGTGTCCATGCAAAGATCGACGCAATAGGGTTAGTAGAGGTATCTTTCCCTTGTTGGTGTTGACGGTAGTGACGTGTCACGGTTCCGTGGGCAGCTTCTGCTTCCATGGTTTTCCCGTCTGGAGTAACTAGGGTAGAGGTCATTAATCCTAAAGAACCAAATCCTTGTGCCACGGTGTCCGACTGAACGTCTCCGTCATAGTTTTTACAAGCCCAAACAAAGCCTCCATTCCATTTCATTGCAGCAGCGACCATGTCATCGATTAAACGGTGCTCATAAGTAATGCCTGCTGCAGCAAATTTATCTTTGAATTCATTGTCAAACACTTCTTGGAAAACATCCTTAAAGCGTCCATCATAAGCTTTCATAATGGTGTTTTTTGTCGATAAGTACAAAGGCCATCCTTTTTTTAAGGCTTGGTTCATACAAGAACGTGCAAAACCATAGATCGAAGAATCGATATTGTACATACACATGGCAACACCATTTTCCTGGAAGTTATAGACTTCCCAAGTTTGTGGGGTACCGCCATCTTCTGGGGTAAAGGTCATGGTTAATTTTCCTTTTCCAGTGGTAACGGTATCTGCGGCTTTGTATTGATCACCAAAGGCGTGACGTCCTATACAGATAGGCTTTGTCCACCCTTGTACATAACGCGGTACATTGCTCATAATGATAGGTTCACGGAAAACCGTTCCCCCTACAATATTACGAATGGTTCCGTTAGGCGAGCGCCACATATTGGTAAGGTTGAATTCTTCAACGCGCTGCTCGTCTGGAGTGATGGTCGCACATTTGATCCCTACATTGTACTCTTTGATCGCGTTAGCCGCTTTGACTGTGATCTCATCGTTCGTCGCATCACGAGAAGTAACCGAAAGGTCGTAGTATTTAATGTCTAAGTCTAAGTAAGGAAGAATCAATTGTTCTTTGATAAATGACCAGATGATTCTTGTCATTTCGTCCCCGTCCATTTCTACAACAGGGTTGTGTACTTTAATTTTTGCCATGTTTAATTCTTGGTTTAAAAATAGTCTATAAAAAAGGCCGCAATTGCGACCTTTAAAATATATTAACGTTGACGCTCTTTGATGCGTGCTTTTTTACCGCGTAATTCTCTAAAGTAGTAGATACGAGCTCTTCGTACTTTACCGCGCTTGTTGACTTCAATTTTTTGCAAAGCAGGAAGGTTAATAGGGAAGATACGTTCTACCCCTACAGTTCCAGACATTTTACGAATGGTAAAAGTCTTTGATAAACCTTGCCCTTTAATCTGGATCACAACTCCTTTGTAAAACTGTGTTCTTACTTTTTCGCCTTCGCGAATTTGGTAGTAAATGGTGATGGTATCTCCAGCAGAAAATTCAGGAAAATCTTTCTTTTCAATAAATGAATCCTGAACATAATTAATTAACGATTCCATGTTTTTATTTTAATGGGTTCTTGCACACAACATTCACGATTATCGTCAGCGGTTAAATGCGGGAGCAAAAGTACAATTTATTTTATTGTTTACAAAAGGGTTTTTGTTTTTGTCTTTTAGTAAGATAGGCCTTAGTTACTAGATAATTGACAGCAGTGTCTGAGACTGTCGAAGACACCTTCTG
>JAKMGK010000080.1 GCA_022424955.1 Flavobacteriaceae bacterium | reverse complement strand
CAACTTCTTTCAATGCATTAAGATAACTACTAACAGCATCTTGGTCTATTAATGGCCCCATGTGGTTGTTTTCATCTAGCGGGTTCCCAATTTTTAATTGTTCATAGGCTTTTTTCAGTCCATTTTTGAGTGTTTCGTAGAGGTCTTCATGTACGATGAGTCTTCGAGTAGAGGTACAACGTTGTCCTGCAGTACCTACCGCACCAAAAACAGTTCCAATGATGGTAGTTTTTATATTGGCCGAAGGGGTAACAATAATAGCGTTATTCCCACCGAGTTCTAATAGGCATTTCCCCAAACGGTTAGCAACAGTCTTTGCAACAGAACGGCCCATAGCTGTTGACCCAGTGGCAGATAATAGCGAGATACGTTGATCTGCAGCCATCCATTTCCCTACTTCGGCATCGCCTATAAGCAAATTACTTATTCCACTGGGAAGATTGTTTTTAGCAAAAATGTCTGCGGCAATTTTTTGACACGCAATGGCACAAAAAGGAGTCTTTTCGCTGGGTTTCCATAGGGCCACATTGCCACAAATCCAGGCGAGTGCTGTGTTCCAACTCCAAACTGCTACTGGGAAGTTAAAGGCAGAAATAATTCCTACCAGCCCTAAAGGGTGGTACTGTTCATACATGCGATGAACTGGCCTTTCTGAATGCATGGTGAAACCGTGTAGTTGTCGCGAAAGTCCCACTGCAAAATCACAGATATCGATCATTTCTTGAACCTCTCCTAAACCTTCTTGAAGGGATTTACCCATTTCATAAGAAACCAGTTCACCCAGTGCTTCTTTTTTTTCACGTAAAGCTTCGCCAAGTTGACGTACCATCTCCCCACGTTTTGGTGCTGGAATTTTTCTAAAGGCTAGAAATGCCCTCTCGGCTTGATTGACAGTATGTTCATATTCCTCTACCGTAATGGTTGAAACAATTCCTATTTTTTTCCCATCTACTGGTGAAACAGAAGTGATTGTGGTGCCTTGACCAAACCAATTTTCTCCAGTTGACCCTCCTTGAGAGGAAGAAGATAGGTCTAATTTTTTAAGGGTAGCTTCTATCATGACTTTACGTTTTTTTAAATGTACGTTGAAACCTTATTTCTTCCAAAGAAACTTAACTCCTTTTCCGTAATAGATTTTTTATAACTTGCTGGTTCAAAACCATCATTATGCTAAAGAAAATTATTTTATGCTTAGGATTATTTTTCCTTCAGCTCTCATTAGCGCAAGATCAAACTGCAAAAGAGAATTTTAGTATTGTTATTCATGGAGGAGCAGGTACAATTCTCAAAGAAAATATGACTCCCGAATTAGAGCATGCTTATCGCACTACATTAGCAGAGGCGATTGCAGTGGGACATGCGATTTTAAAAGAAGGCGGAAGCAGTCAAGAGGCGGTAGAAAAAACCATACATGTGATGGAGAACTCTCCTTTATTTAACGCGGGGAAAGGGGCTGTTTTAACCGCTCAAGGCCATGCGTCACTAGACGCTTCTTTTATGGATGGCAAAACCTTAAATGCTGGAGCTATTTCTGGCGTAAGCCACATTAAAAACCCTATTAGTACTGCCATTGCTGTTATGGAAAAATCTCCTCACGTAATGTTATCAGGTCAAGGGGCAGATCAATTTGCTAAAAGTCTAGGCATGGAAACAGTACCCAATAGTTACTTTATCACAGAAAGAAGGCAGAAAGCCTTAAAGCGTGTTCAAGAAAGAGAGAAGAAAGCAGTCTCCTTCTACGACCCCTTTATTAAAGACAGTAAGTTTGGTACCGTGGGATGTGTTGCCTTAGATAAAGCTGGAAATTTAGCAGCAGGAACTTCTACGGGAGGGATGACCAACAAAAAATGGGATCGAATTGGGGATGCCCCCATCATTGGTGCAGGTACCTATGCTAATAATGCTAGTTGTGGGGTCTCTGCCACTGGCTGGGGAGAGTTTTTTATTCGTGCAGTTGTTGCGCATGATATAGCAGCACTTGTTGAATATAAAAACTTGGATATTGTTACTGCGTCTAAGCAGGTATTAAGAAAAGTAAAAGAACTTGGTGGTGATGGGGGAGTCGTTGTTTTAGATCGAGATGGTAATGTTGCCATGGAATTTAACACCGCAGGTATGTATCGTGCTCACATGAATTCTAGCGGCGAATTAAATGTCAAGATTTATCAGAATGAGTAAATGGCCCACTCCTTATTATGCCGTTATTTTTACAAGTATTTTAAATGAAAATATTGAAGGTTACAATGAAATGACAAATCATATGATGCAATTAGTGCATCAACAACGCGGATTTTTAGGTGTCGATAGCGCAAGAGACAAGATTGGGATTACGGTGAGTTACTGGAGTTCGTTAGAGGCTATTGACAATTGGAGAGCGAATCCCCAACATCAAAGCGCAAAATGTCTAGGAATAGCGAAATGGTATGATTCTTTCAGTCTAAAAATCTGTAAAGTAATTTCATGAATTTCTTTAAATATACATATTTAATAAAGTAATTATATCGACTCATTATTTAATTCTTTGCTTCTCGATTTTAACAAATAACGTAGGCTATTTATGGTCAATGAGCAGTCTAAAGAATTTAACAATCTGATTGTTTCTATCGGAGAGAGAATTAAATCTCTAAGAATAAATGCAGGTTACAAGAGTTACGAAGTTTTTGCTTGGGAGAACAACCTGAGCAGAATTCAGTATTGGAAAATGGAAAAGGGGACAAATTGTACCCTTAAAAGCCTGTACTAAGTCCTTAAAGTACATAACTTAACTTATAAAGAGTTCTTCGATTCTTTAGAAGACAAATAACTGTTGTAGTAGCGTTTATCCCCTGTAACCTCTTTCCCGATCCAATGGGGCAAATCAATGAAGGTCTTCTCACTTGGCAGTTCAATTTCTGCTAAGATCAATCCTTTGTGATCCCCTTCAAAAACATCTACTTCAAAAGAAAGCGTTCCTTGTGGGACAATATATCTAGTTTTAATAATTACGGCAGGTAGCGCAAGTTTGAATAACATTTCTCCTTCTTCTAAAGGGAGCTCTTTTTCCCATTCAAAACGACTCATTCCACTTGTGCTTGAAATTCCTTTAATGGTTAAAAAAGCCTGTTGATCTTTAATGCGAATACGCACTGTTCTATGTGGATCTTTGGACAGATAAGCTTGTTTTATAAATACAGATGAAGTGGCTAAACTTTTAAAGTCAATAGTGTTGACCAGAAACTTTCGTTCAATTTCAATCATAGATCGTTTTTCTAATACTGGAAGATATGTATTTTTAAGGGATGGATACGCAACTAAAATGGCGAAAAATAATTCATGTCGACATGGATGCTTTTTTTGCTTCTGTAGAACAGCTCGATAACCCTGGCTTAAGAGGGAAGGCTGTTGCTGTTGGGGGAGGTGGAAGCAGAGGTGTGGTTGCGGCGGCGAGTTATGAAGCACGTAAATACGGTGTGAGAAGTGCCATGAGTGGAATAATTGCAAAGCGAAATTGTCCAAACTTAATTTTCGTTAAGCCTCGATTTGACCGTTACAAAGAAGTATCTGCGCAAATCAAAGAGATCTTTTATAGTTATACTGATTTAGTTGAACCCTTATCTCTAGATGAAGCCTATCTCGATGTTACTCAAAACAAGAAACAATTATTTTCTGCCACAAAAATGGCAGAAGAGATCAGGGAAAAAATATATGATAAAACGGGTCTAACCGCTTCTGCTGGGATTTCAATTAACAAGTTAGTGGCAAAAATCGCCAGTGATTACAATAAACCCGACGGACAAAAAACTGTTCCTCCAGAAGAGGTGATTTCATTTTTAGAAACTTTAGATATTAGAAAATATCACGGTATTGGAAAAGTGACTACAAAGAAGATGTATGCTTTGGGGATTTTTACTGGGAAAGAGCTCAAAGCGCAAAGTGAGGGGTTTTTAACGAAGCATTTTGGGAAAGCTGGGCGCTATTATTACCAGGCTGTTAGAGGAATTCACACCAGTGAAGTCAAGCCCTCGCGTATCCCAAAATCCATGGGAGCAGAACGTACCTTTAGCGAGAACTTGACAAGCGAGTTGTTTTTAGAAGAAAAAATCAATGCTGTTGCGATAGAATTAGACAAAAGAATCAAGCACCATAAAACTTCTGGAAAAACCATTACTTTAAAAATAAAGTACAGTGATTTCGTGATACAAACGCGTAGTAAAACCTTGCCTTTTTTTATTGCAGATAAAAGCATGATTATAGCCTATGCTAAGCAACTACTTTATCAAGAAAAGTTACTGAACTCTGTTCGATTAATCGGTTTAACAATTTCAAATTTGAACAACCAAGGGACATCCTCCAAAAAAGAGGAATCGAAAAACACCTTAGATTTTCAGTTAGAACTTCCGTTTTAGATTTGTGAAACCCTTAATGTATTTACCATCCCTTTTTCAATAATAGGCATTGCGGCTAAGTTGATCAACATATCCCCTTTTTCCACCCAGCCATTCTCTAATGCGAGGGTATTTACTTGAACAACAGTTTTATCAGTACTTTCAAACTTGTCGTAATAAAATGCTTTCACTCCCCATAAAAGATTGAGTTGAGATAAGATTGTTTTATTAGAAGTAAAGACTAAAACATGTGCTCTAGGGCGCCATGCAGAGATTTGGAAAGCCGTATAACCACTATTCGTTAATGTACAAATCGCTTTAGCATCAATCTCGTTGGCCATTAAGGCGGCATGATAACAAATTGATTTAGTGATGAATCGTTTAGTGCGAATAGATGGTGGGGTTTGCGGTACTTGAATTAAGGAAGAATTTTCTACACTTTTCAAAATCGAGGTCATTGTTTCAATTACTTGAACCGGATATTTTCCTACCGAGGTTTCACCAGATAACATTACAGCATCTGCGCCATCCATTACAGAGTTTGCCACATCGTTCACCTCTGCTCTTGTTGCAGTGAGACTTTCAATCATGGTTTCCATCATTTGAGTGGCTATAATCACAGGGATTCTGGCTTTTTTCGCCTTATTTACCAGTTGCTTTTGGATTAGTGGTACTTCCGCTGCTGGAACTTCTACTCCTAGATCTCCACGAGCGACCATTAATCCGTCAGAATAAGCGATAATTTTATCGATATTTTCTAAAGCTTCGGGCTTTTCTATCTTAGAAATAATAGGAATTTTATGCTCACTGTGCTCTTCAATTAGCTTTTGTAAGCCAATTAAGTCATCGCTATTGCGCACAAAAGAAAGGGCGATCCAGTCTACCTGCTGTTTGATTGCAAAAATGGCATCTTCCACATCTTTTTCTGTTAAAGCTGGCAGAGAGATGTTTGTATTAGGAAGGTTGACGCCTTTCTTAGATTTAAAAGGTCCACCCTGTAAAACTTTTGCGGTGATTTTTTCTTTTTTATCTGTTGCGACTACTTCAAAAATAAGTTTTCCATCGTCTAGGAGAATTTTTTCTCCTGCGGTTACATCTTTTGGGAAACGTTGATAGGTCATGTAAGCTCGCTTAGCA
>JAKMGK010000049.1 GCA_022424955.1 Flavobacteriaceae bacterium | reverse complement strand
CTCATCATTATCGCGACAAGTAATGACTTTAAAAATGATGTAAGTGAGGCTATGTCAGAGATTAATCAAAAATATAAAAGTAATCTTCCTTCTAATATTACTACATTAAATGCCTTTGACCCAACGAAAGAAAATGATTTTCTCTCCTATGGAGGTAATGCAAAACATCTATATTTGCTAGTACAGGAAGTAAACGAATGAAAGAATTGACCACCAGAGCGATCTCGGGGATACTATATGTTGCATTGTTAACCATTACCATGTTTACCTCTCCCCTCGCCTTTTATTGCCTTATTGCGGTTTTTGCAGGCTTAGCTTTATGGGAATTTCAGCAACTTATCCAGTTTGAAAATATAGTGGCTCCTTTAATTTTAATAGGACTATTTACCTCTGCCTATCTAGGGCTTTTATCAGCTTATATTTTCGACCTATTCCTCTATGCAGCACTATTAATCAATACTGCCATCACCGTTCTTTGCCTTAAAAACAAACAAGCCCATTTTAGTTGGGTGAGTAAAAGTGGCTTAACCCTTTTCTATTTGATAGGATCAAGCCTATTTATCCCACTATTAATAGCACAAAGTAAAGATGGAGCACCTTATTATCTCCTTTTCTTTTACTTATCAATCTGGGTAAATAATTCTTTTGCCTATTTAACAGGCTCCCAGATAGGGAAAACAAAATTATTGCCCGCTATTTCTCCAAAAAAATCTTGGGAAGGATATGCTGGTGGAGCATTTGCTACACTCATTTTATTATATTTTGTAGAAAATAATTTCTCTCTTTATGGGCCGTACTGGTGGAGTATTGCGTTATTGCTTCCCGCATTGGCCACACTAGGAGATTTTGTACAATCTTACTTTAAAAGAAGGGCCAATGTTAAAGACAGTGGTACATTACTTCCAGGTCATGGCGGTTTTTATGACCGTATGGATAGTGTTATCTACACCGCGCCCTTTTATTATTTACTCTTAAAAATCATTTAACTATGTTTCATAAAGAAGGTTATATCATCATTATCAACACATTTATTCTTTGCGCGGCACTTGCTTTAATCGCAGAATATTTTGTAGGAAATCAAATTGGTAAATACAGCATGCAAGTTGGCGCTTTAGTCATTCTTGTTCTTGTATTACAATTTTTTAGAAATCCTAGTCGTAATACAGTATTAAATCCAGATCACCTTCTCTCGCCAGTCGATGGAAAAGTAGTGATTATTGAAGAAGTCTTTGAAAAAGAATACTTTAAAGATCAACGTTTACAGGTATCTATTTTTATGTCACCTATCAATGTTCACGTTACCCGTTACCCCATGAGCGGAACGGTGAATTTCAGTAAATATCATCCCGGAAAATATCTGGTTGCGTGGCACCCAAAGTCTTCAGAGCTTAATGAAAGAACCACCATTGTGGTAGAAAACGAACAATTTGGCGAGGTGCTCTATCGTCAAATTGCAGGTGCTGTTGCTCGCCGTATTGTCAACTATGCAAAAGTGGGAGATAAAGCTGTACAAGGAGAAGACGCAGGATTTATCAAGTTTGGCTCTCGAGTAGATCTCTTCTTACCAGTGGGTACCCCCGTTGATGTAGTCTTAGATCAAGTTGTTCGAGGCGGAGAAACCATTATCGTAAAAAAGTAAATTTAGCCTAAAGCGCTGCTAAACTTTTCTCTATTACCGATATTTTTTCAAGGGCATCTGCTTCTTTCTTTCGTTCCATTTCAATGACTTTATCTGGTGCATTGCTAACAAACCGTTCGTTGTCTAATTTCTTTCTAACGGACTGAAGAAAGCCTTTAGCATATTTGAGCTCTTCTTCTAGTTTGGCCTTTTCTGCAGCTGCATCAACGTTACCCGCTAGCGGGATAAAGCATTCAAAAGTATCTACACGGAAACTGGCCCCAGACGCCTGAGGAGCCTTTTCTACCCAGTGAATTTCTTCTACTCCAGCCATTTTTTGAATCAAAGCATGGTATTGCACTTGATCTGCTTTAGCCACCACATAAAGCTGTAGGGCTTCTTTATGAGAGATATTGCGTTCTTTTCTAAAATTACGCACTCCACTTACAATCTTAGTGGCTAATTCAAATGCTGTCAAGCAGTAATGATCTACTTTAGTAGCTGTTGGCCATGCTGAAATCATTAAAGCCTCCTCTTTCGACCGTTCGCCCATATGTTGCCATAACTCTTCTGTCAAGAAAGGCATAAAGGGGTGCATTAACTTAAGATTTTTTTCAAATAAAACTTTGATTCGTTCTAAACTCGCTGAGTCGATTGGAGCACCATAAGCTGGCTTAACTGCCTCTAATAACCACGAACAAAAATCATCCCACAGTAATTTGTAAACCGCCATTAAGGCATCAGAAATTCTGTATTTCTCAAAATGATCTTCAATCTGTAAGAGGGTGGTATTCAACTTATTTTCATACCAGTCTAAAGCTTCAGCGTTTTGTGCATTTGGCGTAGCCTTATGATCTACTTCCCACCCATCAATCAAGCGATAGGCATTCCATATTTTATTAGTAAAGTTTTTCCCTTGTTGACATAGACTCTCATCAAATAATAAATCGTTTCCAGCGGCAGCACTCAACATTAATCCTACACGAACGGCATCTGCACCATAGTCTTGGATCAACTTTAAAGCATCGGGGGAATTACCCAACTGCTTAGACATTTTACGCCCTTTTTTATCTCGAACTAAACCGGTTAAATAGACATTAGAAAAGGGCTGCTCTTTTCTATACTCGTAGCCTGAAATAATCATACGGGCTACCCAGAAAAATAAAATATCTGGTCCAGTGACTAAATCTTGTGTGGGATAATAATAATTGATTTCTTCATTCTCTGGATGGCGAATTCCGTCAAAAACAGAAATAGGCCACAACCAAGAAGAAAACCACGTATCTAAAACATCTTGATCTTGACGTATATCATCGCTGGTTAAAGCAGAGTTTTGTGATTTTTTTTGGGCTAGTGCCAAAGCTTCTTCTGGGGTTTCTGCTACAACAAAATCTTCTTTTCCATCACCAAAGTAGTAGGCTGGAATTTGTTGTCCCCACCATAACTGGCGGGAAATATTCCAATCTCGAATATTCTCCATCCAGTGACGATAGGTATTGTTAAACTTAGCGGGGACTAAATTTACCTCATCAGAATTCAATACCGCATCTAGGGCAGGTTTAGCCAGGTCTTCCATTTTCAAAAACCACTGATCTGATAAACGCGGTTCAATTACCGCCTTAGTTCTTTCAGAAGTTCCCACATTGTGGTTGTAGGGTTCTTGCTTAATTAAAGCACCAGAAGCGTCTAATGCTTTGGCGATTTCTTTTCGTACAACAAAACGATCTTTCCCTTCATAGGCTAAACCAAAACTATTCAGTGTAGCGTCTGCATTAAAGATATCAATTACCTCAAGATTGTGCTTTTCACCTAGGGCTTTATCATTGATATCGTGAGCAGGGGTAACTTTTAAACAGCCTGTTCCAAATTCGCGATCGACATACTCGTCTTCAATAATTGGGATAGATCTATTAGCGATAGGGACAATAACACGCTTGCCTTTTAAATGGGTATAGCGTTCGTCTTCTGGATGAATACAAACAGCAGTGTCTCCTAATAATGTTTCTGGACGTGTTGTCGCGATAATTACTTTATCATCACTTCCTTCAACAGCATAGGCAATATGATATAAAAATCCTGGCTTTTCAACAAAAATTACCTCCTCATCAGAAAGGGTTGTTTGCGCTTCAGGATCCCAATTGACCATGCGATACCCTCGATAGATTAATCCCTTATTATATAAGTCAACAAATACTTTGATGACAGATTCATACATGTCTGGATCAAGGGTAAATTTAGTGCGATCCCAATCACAAGAACAGCCTAGCTTTTTAAGTTGCTGTAAGATCACTCCCCCATATTCATCTGTCCATTCCCATGCATGCTTCAAGAATTCTTCTCTTGACAAATCGTTTTTGTCAATGCCTTGCTCTTTCAATCGAGCAACCACTTTTGCCTCTGTAGCAATAGAAGCGTGATCTGTTCCTGGAACCCAACAAGCATTCAGGCCTTTCATGCGAGCACGTCGAATCAAAATGTCTTGCAAAGAATTGTTCAACATATGCCCCATGTGTAACACCCCAGTAACATTAGGTGGTGGAATGACAATCGAATACGATTCTCGCTCATCTGGTTTGGAAGCAAAATAATTTTGCTCCATCCAGTAATTATACCACTTTTCTTCTACGAGAGAGGCATTAAACTTTGAAGGAATGGCCATAAATGGTCTGATTTTTGTGATAAACAACAAAAATAATCCTACTAAACTGAAAACGAAAGAAATCATTAGACTTTCTACCAGTGAATAGGGAAAAGGAGAAAATTTGTATATTAGATATGCTATAAATCATTAATTATGAGAACACTTTTACTAATTTTTAGCTTGTTTTTAGCCCTAAATACACAAGCACAGACAAAGGGTCCAGCCATTGAATTCACCTCTCAAGTGGTTGACTATGGAGAAATTGAAAAGGGAAGCGACGGGATTCGCATCTTTGAATTTATCAATTCTGGAAATCAACCCCTTGTCATTTCAAAAGTTTATTCTTCTTGTGGATGTACCATCCCTAAAAAGCCAGAAGCTCCCATTGCACCAGGTGAAAAAGGGGAAATTCAAGTGAAATATGACACCAACCGTGTAGGACCCATTCGAAAAACCATCACCGTAAATTCTAATGCAGAAAGCACCCCAATAGTATCTTTAAAAATCAAAGGAACAGTTCTTTAAAAATGAACATTAAATCATACAAGCGAATATTTCAATGAGGTATTCGCTTGTATTTTTTGCGCAGCATTATCAAACTCATTATCACTTAATCAATTAATGCTTCTTAGGTCGAAACAACTCAAGTTACTTGGATTTCAATTTTAACCTGCTTAACTAGCTTAGAGAGGAAAAAAAAGACTGTAATCGAAAGGTGAATTTTCTCAAATGATTTTTTCTTTTTACGGTTAACTTAATCTTTTCCCCTTGCTCTTTTTGTAAAATCGCCAATACTTTTTCTAGTGACATTTCATGAATTTTTCTTCCGTTGATTTTTATCAAAATATCTCCAGAACGCAGCCCAGCGTATTCTGCAGGAGAATTAGGCCTAACATAGGTAATTTTTAATGCAGGATGAAAAGACAGCCTATACCGATCTTGTAAAAGAATTTCAATCCCATCATTACCGGTACTACATTTGCGTTCTAAAGAAGGAAGGCGTTGCTTCACAATTTGGGTACCCTCATAAGCTAATTCTATACCAGAGAGGTTGTAATAAAAGGGATCAGGTGTTTTAGAGGTTGGTTTTAACATAAGCTGCTTATTGGGGTAATCGATCAGCACCTTAAAACGACTTAACAACTCTGCACCTGTGCTTCCTAACCGATTTTTTTCTAGTGCTAGGCTGTCAAAAGTTTTTACTGCTGGATAGGCCACTTTAATTTCATTTAACAAAGTTTTTCCTAATACAAATGAAGGAATTTTACCTCTTTCTCCATAAACATCTCCATTAATTCCCGTTCCTAAAAAATCCTCAAACACTGTAGGTACTTTTTCAAAATCAAGGTCTTTCGAAAAAAGCCAAAGCGCATCACTCAAGCCTGTATCAATCAAAAAATTACCATTGACAGCAAGTTTATTTGATTGTGGAATAGTCAATTCGACATAAGGTTTACGCTTATAAAAGTGAAGGGTAAACGCGCTGTTTTCTTCTTCTTCCAACGCTCTAGTAGCTTTACAGGATTAATCTCCATATACTTTCGGGGATAATTGATTAATACCGGAAAGTGCACAAATAAATCACGGCCAATAATTCCATCTATATGGGTTCCAATTCGTTTACTCAAGATAAACTCACTTTCTGGTAAGACAAGGGCTGTGATGTTCTCTATGTGGAAATTAGCGATGTCTAAACGATTAATTTTCACTTGAAAAGCTTTTAATGCAGGCTGATCGCCCAAACCGCGAAGTAAAAAAGGATGGTCTTGATTAAAACCCAGCTGCTGGGCTTTATGGTTGTCAAAAATAAGGGTATGTCCTACTCCTGTATCAACTAAGAAATTGAGCTCAACCCCTTGTATGCTTATCGGAATGATAATCAAGTTTGACTTCCATTCAAACGAGATTTTGGCTTTGGATTTGTGAGGGAGGAATAATTGGCTTTGCGCAAAAGAAATACAATGCCAAAAACAAAGCATTAAAAAATAGATTTTTAGCGGCATAATAGTGATTTAGGGTTCAATTATCTCCCGCTATTTGCACAAATGGGAGACAATTTGTTAAATCGTAACAAAATCTGTTCCAAAAAAACAAGTCCTGCTTTTTTTTAAGATATTTGCAGCTGATTTACCGCAACCATGCCATTGATCTCAAACAAAGGAAAAGATTTACCAGAATCACCCATTCGTAAATTGGTGCACTTTGCCGATACTGCTAAAGCAAAAGGTATTCATGTACACCACCTCAATATTGGACAGCCAGACATTAGTGCGCCAGATGAAGCCATGGAGGTAGTCAAAAATAATAAGCTTGATTTACTCCCCTATGGGTCTTCTGAAGGTTCTTTGGCCTACAGAAAAGCACTAACAAATTACTACGAACAACACGGGATTGATCTATCTCCTCAAGAAATAATTGTTACCACAGGAGCAAGCGAAGCCCTGGCATTTACTTTAAATTCTATTTGTGATGCTGGGGATGAAATTATTATCCCAGAGCCTTTTTATGCAAATTATAACGGATTTGCTGCTGCCGCTAGTGTAAACGTGGTTCCCGTTGTTTCTTTATTTGACGATCAATTCAAATTACCTGCATTAGCAGAAATTGAAGCAAAAATTAGTGCCAAGACAAGAGCTATTCTTTTGTGCAACCCCAGTAACCCAACGGGCTATTTATATACCAAAGAAGAAATCACTGCTTTAGGGCAACTAGCCTTAAAACACGATCTCTTTTTTATTGTAGATGAAGTTTACCGCGAGTTTATCCACGACGCTAATATGGAGCATTATTCTGTGCTTCAACTCGAAGGCTTAGCACAACACGCGATCATGATTGATTCTGTTTCTAAACGTTATAGCATGTGTGGCGCAAGGGTAGGTGCAATGGTGAGTCGAAATAAAAATTTATTAGCTACCGCTTTAAAATTTGCCCATTTGCGATTATCTCCTGCCACCTACGCATTAATGGCGAGTGAAGCTGCATTAAATGCCCCGGCTTCTTATCTAGAAAATGTTGTAAAAGAATACACGGCTAGAAAAGAAACTTTTATCCAGGCATTTGAGCAAATAGAGGGGGTAAGAGTATCTAACCCTACTGGAGCATTTTATTGCATGGTAGAACTCCCTGTAGAAGATGCCGAAGATTTCTCAAAATGGCTACTCACCGATTTCTCTTATCAAAATGAAACCGTGATGTTTGCTCCTGCAGCTGGCTTTTACTCAACTCCTGGTTATGGAAAAAAAGAAGTGCGTATTGGATTCGTTCTCAACCAAGAAAAGTTGAAAAGAGCAGCGCAAATCTTAGAAAGAGCATTAGTTGTTTACGCCAATTCCTAAGGATTGACTAACTTGCTCCTAAGTAGTTATCCATGAAATTACACACTCAGCATTCCTTAAAAGCGCTCAATACTTTTGGCATTGATCAAACCGCAGAAAACTTTGTTGCGGTAGAGTCTAAAGAGGAACTTAAAGAAGCACTAAATTTAGCTAAATTCGAGCAAAAGTTCATTTTAGGCGGAGGAAGCAATCTTTTATTGACCCAGCCCATCAAGGGTTTATGCATTCATATTGCCCTCAAAGGAATTAACGTTATTCAAGAAGATGATAAAACTGTTATCGTCGAGGCTATGGCAGGTGAAAACTGGCATGACTTTGTTTGCTGGACCCTAGAACAAGGATATGGCGGTTTAGAAAATCTTTCATTGATTCCAGGAAATGTGGGTACCTCCCCTATTCAAAATATTGGTGCCTATGGAGTTGAATTAAAAGATATTTTTGAAAGCTGTACAGCCTTTGACCGTCACAATTTAACCCAACGCACATTTACGCGTGAAGACGCTCAATTTGGGTATCGTTCCTCTTTTTTTAAAACAAAAGGAAAAGGCCAATATGTAATTAGCGCAGTACAATTTAGATTGACAAAAAAGGGGCATGTGATCAATACGAGTTATGGAGCGATCAAAGAAGCGCTAGGGAATAAAGAAAGTACCCCACAAAATATCGCTCATGCTGTTATTAGCATTCGCCAAAGTAAACTCCCCAATCCTGCAGAATTAGGCAACAGCGGTAGCTTCTTTAAGAATCCCATTATTTCAAAAGCGCAATTCGATCAACTATTGACAACTTTCCCAAAGCTTCCTTCTTATCCTCAAGAGAACGGGGAAGTAAAAGTTCCTGCGGGCTGGTTAATCGATCAATTAGGTTTTAAGGGAAAAAGAATAGGCGATGCAGGGGTCCATAAAAAGCAAGCCCTAGTATTGGTGAATTACGGAAATGCTTCAGGCCAAGAGATTTTGGCTTTAGCCCAAAAAATTCAAGCAAATGTAAAAGAAAGTTTTAATATCTCACTAGAAGCTGAAGTGAATATACTTTAATTATTCCTTATTTTTTGAATCGATTTGAATGGTCACTGGACCGTCGTTCAACAAGGCTACTTTCATATCCGCTCCAAAGATGCCTTTTGCCACATTTTTCCCCATTCGAGCTTCTGCCTTTTGACAAAAAGCTTCAAACAAAGGAATGGCTTGTTCGTGTTTTGCAGCGCGAATATAAGAAGGGCGATTTCCCTTTTTTGTGGCAGCCATTAAAGTAAATTGACTAATCACAAGCAGTTCTCCCTCTGTCTCTAAAAGGGATTTATTCATTACTCCATTTTCATCATTAAAAATGCGCAGGTTTAAGGTCTTATTGAGTAACCAATCCACATCTTCTAAACTATCTTCTGTTTCAATGCCTAATAAAACCAGGAGGCCTTGATTTATTTGTCCTACGATTTCTTTTTCTACCGTAACCGAAGCTTGGGTTACCCTTTGAATGACTACACGCATAATTAATTTCTATATGGGGTATCTTGCTCTAATAATTGCAAATAACTTTCATAACGCGAGGGGGCAATACTTTCGTCTTCAACCCCGGCTTTTACAGCACAATGAGGCTCATCTACATGCAAGCAGTTATTGAATTTACACGCTGCCTTAACGGCATAAAATTCTGTAAAATAATTTCCTAACTCTTCGGGTGTCATATCGACCACTCCAAAACCTTTGATTCCAGGAGTGTCAATAATTCTCACCTCTTCTGTTAAATCAAACATTTCAGCATAGGTGGTGGTGTGCTGACCTTGTTGGTGTTGTGAAGAGATTGCTGCTGTACGCAAATTTAAACCCGGAGAAAGCGCATTGAGCAAAGTGGACTTCCCCACCCCACTGTGTCCCGAAAACATAGAAACTTTACCTTTCATTAAAGTGGCAATTCGTACAATATCTTCTTGATCAAAACAAGAGATCTCATTGCAAGGTAAATCTAAGGCCTCATAGATACTTTTCATATAAGCCACCTGAGCTAATTCTTCTTCTGTGTAGGTATCCATCTTATTAAAAATCAAAACCACCGGGATTTCATAGGCTTGAGCCGTGATCAAAAATCGATCAATGAAGGCTAAAAAAGTAGGCGGATTGTTTAAAGTAATCAATAATAAGGCTTGATCGATATTAGAGGCTATGATGTGGGTTTGCTTAGAAAGATTAACAGAACGACGAACAATATAGTTGTCCCGCGGTAAAATCTCTTCTATAATTCCTTTTGTCTCTTCGCCTTCTTCATAGAGACTAAATTTAACTTTATCCCCTACCGCAATAGGATTAGTGTGCTTAATTCCTTTTAAGCGAAACTTCCCTTTAATACGACAATCATAGAAGTATCCCTGGCTATTTTTAACCCAATACCAACTTCCGGTAGAACGATAAACTATTCCTTCTTGCAATGCAAACGTTTTAGCTGGCTTAAAGATAGCTTAGATTTGCTGAAAACGCCAAGAATCTTATGCCATTTACTATCTTTGTGAAAACAATTTGAATGGCTAAAAAAACAATGTTAATGATACTCGATGGTTGGGGAAAAGCCCCTAATCCAGCAGTTTCAGCAGTAGATCAAGCAATCACTCCTTTTATAGACAGCTTGTACGAAAACTTCTCTCATAATGACTTGTATACCGATGGGATGCATGTAGGTCTTCCAGAAGGTCAAATGGGAAATAGCGAAGTGGGACATATGAATTTAGGAGCAGGTCGAATTGTTTATCAAGATTTAGCTAAAATCAATTTAGCCCTACAACAAGACACGCTTAAAGATGAAAAAGTGCTGCAAGAGGCGATCACTTATGCAAAGGCAAAAAACAAACCTATTCATATGCTGGGGCTTTTATCTGATGGTGGGGTGCACGCACACATCAATCACATCAAAGGCTTTTTAGATGTTTTTAAAGCAGAAGGTCTCAAAGATATTTATCTTCATGCATTTTCAGATGGTCGCGATGTGGATCAACAATCTGGAGCTGGCTTTATTCAAGCTGTAGAACAACACATGCAACAAACCACTGGGAAAATCGCTTCGGTTATTGGACGCTATTTTGCCATGGATAGAGACCAACGCTGGGATCGTGTTAAAAAAGTCTATGATCTTTTAGTGCATGGCAGCGGAAGTGAAACTAATGATTTTGCCGCATCACTAAATGCTTCTTATCAAAACGGCACCACAGATGAATTTATCGAACCCCTGGTTGCCCCTAATAAAGAAGGAAGAATCAATGCTGGAGATGTTGTTTTATTCTTCAATTTTAGAACAGACCGTGGACGTGAATTAACACAAATGCTATCGCAAAAAGCGTTTCCAGATCAAGCGACAGAACCATTAGATCTTTACTATGTTACCTTGACGAACTATGATAAAAACTTTAATAATGTCAAGGTCATTTTTGATAAAGACAATATCAAAGACACCCTGGGAGAAACCCTGTCAAAAGCAGGAAAGATTCAAATTCGTATCGCCGAAACCGAAAAATACCCCCATGTTACTTTTTTCTTTAACGGTGGAGAAGAAGCCCCCTTTGATGGAGAGGAACGCATTTTATGCCCCTCCCCTAAAGTGGCTACATATGATCTTCAACCCGAGATGAGTGCGTATGAAATTCGAGATGCTATTCTCCCAGAAATTCAAAAAGAAACCGCAGATTTTATATGTCTCAACTTTGCTAATCCAGATATGGTAGGACACACCGGAGACTTGCAAGCCGCCATTAAAGCATGCGAGACAGTCGATAAATGTGCTCAAGCGATTATTGAAGGAGCTTTAGCGAAAGACTATTCTACTCTGGTCATTGCAGATCACGGGAATTGTGAAACCATGATCAATGAAGATGGTAGTCCACACACTGCACACACCACAAATCCAGTTCCTGTTATTTTAGTGGAAAATGAAAAACGTCCCATTAAATCAGGGGTATTAGGAGATATTGCTCCCACCATTTTAGATTTAATGAAAGTTGATCAACCCGCCGCTATGACTCAAAAATCATTACTTTAGCAGTATGCGACAAATCATTCTACTTCTAGTTTTCTCTTTGGCTATGGGTTGTAATCAACCTAACAAAAAGAAAAATAACGAATCACAAACACAAGAAAAAGTTGTAATTCCCACTTCCCTTTTAGGGAAGGATTGGGAAGGAAACGAGATTTTAGTGGGGAAAGTCTCCTATGCTCAGATGGTTCAATACACCGAAGCTTGGTTTAATAAAGAGTATGACTTCTACCGTATCAACGAAGAGCGACTCGAAAAAATTAAACCCTTATTGAAAGATAAAAGAGTTGTTCTTATCATGGGGACCTGGTGTGAAGACAGTCAAAGAGAAGTCCCTGGAATGATGAAAATTTTAAATCAAGCCGGGTTTAATACGGCAGAAATGGAGATTATCGCCATAGACGAAGACAAAAGAACAAAAGAAGGCCTAGAAAAAGTCTATAACTTGGCCTATATCCCCGCACTTATCTTCTTTGAAGGGGAAAAAGAAATAAATAGAATTGTAGAATTTCCTATCAATTCATTAGAACAAGATATGCTTGACATCTTAAGTGGCAAGGAATACAAAAATGCCTATGCTCAATGAGTGCAATAGTTTTAAAAACAGCTGAAGAAATTGAATTAATGCGCGAGAGCGCATTAATTGTCTCTAAAACCCTGGGAATGCTTGCAGCAGAGATCAAACCAGGCATAAGTACGCTAGCATTAGATGCAATGGCTGAAACCTTTATTAGAGATCACGGAGCAGAACCCGGTTTTCTTGGTCTTTATGACTTTCCTAACACCCTATGTATGAGTCCCAATACTCAAGTGGTCCATGGGATTCCTAATCAAGATCCATTGCAAGAAGGGGATATCATTTCGATCGACTGTGGGGCACTTAAAAACGGCTTTTATGGAGATCATGCTTATACTTTTGCCGTAGGCGAAATTGATCCTGCCACAGAGAAATTATTACGTATTACAAAAGAATCTCTTTATGTGGGTATTGACGCTTTTCGTGCCGGGAATCGCATTGGCGATTTAGGCTATGCCATTCAACATTATTGTGAAAAAGAAGGCTATGGTGTTGTAAGAGAATTAGTGGGTCATGGCTTAGGAACCACGATGCATGAAGGTCCCGAAGTTCCTAATTATGGAAGACGTGGCCGCGGAAAGAAGTTTGTTAACGGTATGGTTTTGGCCATAGAACCCATGATCAACGGGGGAACACACCGCATCAAACAATTGAAAGACGGTTGGACAATTTTAACCGCCGATGGAAAACCTTCTGCTCATTTTGAGCACAATGTCGCTTTAGTCGATGGAAAACCAGAATTACTTTCCACCTTTCAGTATATCTACGATGCTTTAGGAATTGATAGTGATGAAGAGACCCCTTTTCGTGCTAAACCACTTTCGGCATGAAGTGGTTGCTCAACTTTTTACCGCGACCTTTTCTAATTCAACTAAGTTTAATTTTCCGTCCCATTATAAAAGCATTCTATAAAGGCAATCGCTTTACAGATCCTATTGATGGGAGTTCTTATAGAACTTTCCTTCCTTATGGTTATGATAAATTAAGGCCAAATGCGTTGTGCCCAGGAACTTTATCGCTAGAACGACATCGCTATCTGTGGTTATACCTTCAACGTCAAACCGATTTTCTTGAAGATCAACTCAACGTATTACATGTCGCACCAGAACAAGTCTTTTATACCAAATTCAAACAATTTAAGCACTGGCAGTACACTACAACAGACTTACACTCTCCCTTAGCCGATGTAAAAGCAGATATTTGCGCCTTGCCCTTTCAAGATAATAACTTTGACCTCATTCTTTGCAATCACGTATTAGAACATATCCCTGACGATGCAACTGCTATGAAAGAACTTTACAGGGTGTTGAAAAAAGGAGGAACGCTTATTGCACAAGTCCCCTTAAATGAAACTGCCAAAGTAACCTTTGAAGACGATAGCATTACAGATCCTATAGAACGCAACAAAATGTTTGGTCAATATGATCATGTAAGGGTTTATGGAATGGATTATTATACTCGACTAGCGCAAGCGGGTTTTAAAGCAGAAGGAATTGATTTCCTTGAAACCCTTTCTTTAGAAGAACGCGATTGTTATGCCCTCCCTAAAGAAGAGAAAATTCCAGTAGCAATAAAATAATTACCAGCGAGAAGAAGCGATCTCTTCTGTCCCAGTTCCTTTTGCTAAAATCCAATAAGCAGAAAGATTGGGGTCTGCCTCTATTAGAGCTTTTCCACGTTCAAAAGGCATCAGCATTAAACTTGTTGCATAGGCATCTGCCGTCATACAATCTGGAGCTTTCACAGAAGCGCTTAAAACGTTAGATCGAACTGGTTTCCCGTTTAAAGGGTTGATAGAATGGACATATTTTTGACCGGTTTTTTCATCAACGCGATACTTGCGATAGTTTCCAGAGGTTGCTAAGGCTTGATTATCGAGCGATAATACGGCAAGTAGAGAACGTTCTTGGCCCTGTTGTGGGTTATCTATTCCAATCTTCCACAAAGCTCCAGAGGTAGGGCTATTCCCTTTTGCCACAACTTCGCCCCCTATTTCTACTAAATGATTTTCACTTCCCAAACTAGAGAGGTAATTGGCTACTAGATCTACTGTGTAACCTTTTGCGATAGCATTAAAATCAATATAAATACCGGGATCGTCTTTAACAATACGCCCGTCTTTCATTTGAATACGTGCCCAACCTGTTACTTTCATTATACTGTCTCGCTGTGCGGAAGAAATTTCTGTTAAAGACTTTTCTGGTCCAAAACCATAAGCATTAACCCAGGCGCCAACAGTAGGATCAAAAAGGCCTTGTGTTTTATACCACAAAATATTTGCCTTATTATAAACTGTTTTAAAATGGTAATCCACCACAAGGGTACTGTCCCCACGATTAATCTGACTAATATCTGAATCTGGTAGATAAGTCGATAAAGATTTATTGACCACATAAAAAATGGAGTCTATGCCTGCTTGAACAGCTTCATAGTCCACATCTATTTCTTGATATTGCGCCCCATAACTGGTGCCTAAAGCATAGCCCTGATGAACGATTAATTCTGGGGTAGAGTCACAACCTACCCAAAGAAAAACGAGTGCAATAAATATTCTTTTATCCATGTAATGTAATTTCTTGTAGCCCTTGATAATTAATGGCAAATGGGGCATCTTGTGTTAAAGGAAGTTCATAATCATCTGCATGGGCTAAACCTACTCCAGCAAAATAAGTTCTAGCCTCAAATTTTTCTGCATGGGTACGAACTTTTTCCATCAATATTCCGTCATAATGAATAGGGTTCGAAGGGTATTGTACCGCCCTAACAATCACAAAATGGAGCTTCTTATCTTTGAGACAGACAAACTGAGGGTCTTTCTTTAATTCTGAATTGACCGTCATAAATTCAAAACCGTCTTCCTCTAGTTGTTTCCCCACTACTTCCATCGCAGTGTTGTGTAATTGTTGCTCGTTTAACATAGTGCAAAATAAAAAAAAGGTGACCAACAGGCCACCTTGTATTGAAAGTATTATCCTCCAAAGTCGTCAAAACGAACATTCTCTGGGGGAACTCCAAAGTCATCGGCCATTTTTTCGACCGCTTGATTCATTAGTGGAGGTCCACAGAAGTAAACTTCGATATCTTCTGGAGATTCGTGTGTCGATAAATAATTATCAATTACTACTTGGTGAACAAATCCTTTAAATCCGTCTCCTTCTCCGTCTAGGCCATCTTTTACTTTCCAGTTATCTTCTTCAGATGGTTCAGACAATGCAACATAGAAGTTGAAGTTAGGAAAATCTTTTTCTAGTGCCCTAAAATGCTCTAGGTAGAACAATTCTCTTTTAGATCGACCTCCATACCAGAAAGTAACTTTACGTCCTGTTTTTAATGTACGGAAGAGTTCATATAAGTGAGAACGCATGGGCGCCATTCCAGCTCCTCCACCAACATAAAGCATTTCTGAATCAGACTCGTTGATAAAGAATTCTCCAAAAGGACCAGAGATGGTTACTTTATCACCTGCTTTTTTAGAAAAGATATAAGAAGAAGCAACCCCTGGGTTAACATCCATCCATCCATTTTTTGCGCGATCCCATGGTGGGGTAGCAATACGAACATTTAACATTACTTCTCTTCCTTCTGCAGGATAAGAAGCCATTGAATAAGCACGCTCAACAGACTCAGGGTTTTTCATTACCAAAGGCCAAAGGTTGAACTTATCCCACTCTAATTTAAATTTATCGGGTTCTCCTGGGTGCTCTTCTGGGTGAGCAGATATATCCATGTCTTGAAAGTTTACCTCACATTCTGGGATTTCAATTTGGATGTATCCACCCGCTTTATAATCCATTTCTTCGGGTAATTCCACAACAAATTCCTTAATGAAAGAAGCTACATTCCAGTTACGCACAACAGTTGCCTCCCACTTTTTGATCCCAAACACCTCCTCTGGCACTTGAATCACCATGTTCTCTTTTACCTTTACTTGACATCCTAAACGCCAACCTTCGGCAATTTCCTTTCGGGAGAAGTGAGGTTTTTCTGTAGGAAGAATTTCTCCTCCACCTTCCAAAACTTGGCATTTACACTGAATACAAGTTCCCCCTCCACCACAAGCAGAAGGTAAAAATATCTTGTTATTCCCTAAGGTGTTTAATAAAGTGCTTCCAGAGGAAACTTCAACGTCGTTTTCGCCATTGATAAGCAAGGAAACAGGTCCAGAGGGCATCAACTTAGCTTTTGCACCTAACAACATTCCCACCAACACAAAGATGATGCTTAAAAAGACAACGACACTCGCTATAATAATAGTATAATCCATTTCTTACTTATAATTTAATTCCCATAAAACTCATAAATCCAATCGCCATTAAACCTGTAATAATAAAGGTTATTCCTAGTCCTCGCAAGGGTGCGGGAACGTTTGAGTAGGTGATTTTTTCGCGAATCGCTGCAATAGCAATAATCGCTAAAAACCAACCTATTCCTGAACCAAATCCATAGACTGCCGACTCTCCTACTCCAGCAAAATCTTTTTGCTGCATAAAGAGTGAGCCTCCTAGGATGGCACAGTTTACTGCTATCAAGGGTAAGAAAATCCCTAAAGCACCATATAATGCTGGTGCAAACTTTTCTACAATCATTTCTACTAATTGTACCATAGAAGCAATTACTGCGATAAACATGATAAAGCTTAAAAAGCTTAAATCAAGATCTGCATATCCTGCTCCTAACCATGCTAAAGCCCCAGGCTTTAAAAGGTAAGTATCTAATAAGAAGTTAATCGGTACAGTAATCGAAAGTACAAAGATCACGGCCGCTCCTAAACCAACAGCAGTTTTTACTGTCTTTGAAACCGCTAGATAAGAACACATCCCTAAGAAATAGGCGAAAATCATATTCTCGATAAAGATGCTCTTGATAAATAAATTAACGTATGCTTCCATGATTTAGTTTTTTTCGATGAGTTTACGGTTACGGGCACGTTGTATCCAAATAAATATCCCTACTGTAATCAAGGCCATGGGTGACAATAACATTAGTCCGTTATTTTCGTATCCCATAGCATAAACAGCATCTGGTATAACTTGAACCCCCATTAACTTTCCAGAACCTAATAGTTCTCTAAAGAAAGCAACAGCAATTAAAATAAAACCATATCCTGCTGCATTACCAATTCCATCAAGGAAAGATTTCCATACGCCATTCCCTAAGGCAAAGGCCTCAAGACGCCCCATTACAATACAGTTGGTGATAATCAATCCGATGAAAATAGATAACTCTTTATAGACATCATAGGCAAAGGCTTTTAATACTTGATCAACAAGAACTACCATTGCTGCGACAACCACTAACTGTACAATAATACGAATACGGTTAGGGATAAGATTACGCAAAAGTGAGATAATCACATTCGATGCTGCCATTACCGCCATTACCGAAATACTCATCACAATAGCTGGCTTTAATTGAACAGTGATCGCAAGGGCAGAACATATCCCCAATACTTGAACAGTAATTGGGTTATTGTCATCCATTGGATCAGAAAGTAGTGCTCTGTTCTTTTTAGAGAACAAGGGCTCTTTTTCTTTATTAACAAAGAATAAAGTGAGTTTTTGGTTGGGTTGGTTTTCCTTCGCCATGAGTTTAATTTTGGTATGCAACAGTATTTTCTTCTGTAGTAGTTTCTAACACTTCTTCCATTTGTGTTTCTTCTATTACAGGAGTATCGACAGGAACGTTATTTTTGAAATATGCTGTATAGTGGGCTAAACGCTCACTGATCATATCTGTTACCCCATCACCGGTAATGGTGGCACCAGAGATAGCATCAACTTCATGATCGTCTTTATCTAATCCCTTTGGATCGTTATTTGTTTTAGAAACATTGATTCCAACTAATTCTCCAGCTTGATTGAAAATTTTCTCTCCTACAAAGCGATCTTGAAACCAATCTTGTGTAATTTCTGCTCCTAAACCAGCTGTTTCTCCTTTGTGGTCAAAAACGGCTCCTTTGATAGTAGTCATATCGTCTTCAAGTGCAATATATCCCCATATAGCATCCCAAAGACCAGCACCGCGTAAAGGCACAATGTAGTATTTAGCTTCTTCAACCTCAGCTATATATAAAGGAAAACGTTGTTGTTCAAGTGGCTTTTTAGTTTCTGTGGCCATTTCAACTTTAAAAGCATTGACTGATTCGTCTGCAGAACCGTCTGCAATTAAAGCTAATTCTTGGGTGATATATTGATTGTATAAGCCTTCTGCCTTATCACGATCGGTTGAAATACCAATAGTAGATAAGATGTTTTGCATTTTCTCTTTTGTTACGTTTTCGTTTTGCTTGTCTTTCAAAGAGGTTGCGGTAAAGGCTAAAGAAGATGCCACAACTAAAACCATAAGGGCTGCAAAAAGAAAAGTATATGCGTTACTGTCTCTATTCATGATTAAGCAGTTTTAATTTGAGCTGTTGCCCAACGTTTTTTTCTACGGTTGATATTCGCCTCAATGACATAATGATCGATGGTTGGAGCGAAGACATTCATTAAAAGAATGGCTAACATTACCCCCTCTGGATAAGCGGGGTTAAAGACCCGGATAAGGATACAAAAGATTCCTACTAAAATTCCATAAATCCACTTCCCGCGATTTGTTTGTGCGGCAGATACTGGATCGGTGGCCATAAATACAATACCGAAGGCAAATCCACCAACAACAAGGTGATTCATCCAATCAAAACTCATTAATGCATTTGCACCCCAAAGGTTGAACAAGAAGCCCATAATTGCAGCTCCTCCAATTCCTCCAGCGATAATTCTCCAGCTTCCTACTCCAGTAGCGATAAGAATTATGGCTCCTACTGCTACCCAAAGGGTAGAGGTCTCTGCGATCGATCCAGGAATGGATCCCTGGAACATTTCAAAGAAAGAATAACTTACTTCGTTCCCAGCAGCAAGGCTTCCCAAAATTGTTTCTCCTGAAATAGCATCAACGTTAGACGCTTCAGAAACCCATACTTTGTTTCCAGACATATAGGTGGGGTAGGCAAAAAATGCAAATGCTCTTGCGGTTAATGCTGGGTTAAGGATATTCATCCCAGTTCCACCAAAAGCTTCTTTTGCTATTAGTACTGCAAAAGCAACCGATATTGCTACCATCCATAGTGGAATATCAACTGGCATGATCATGGGGATCAATAATCCTGTGACTAAGTAACCTTCGTTTACTTCGTGTCCGCGGTAGATGGCAAAAATAAATTCAATGGTCAGCCCTACAATGTAGGATACCGCAATCATGGGAACAATTTTCCATGATCCGTGTATAAAGGCATCCATAAATGTAAATGCTTCTCCTGTTTGAACATAGTATTGGTAACCTGTATTGTAAATTCCATAAACTAAGGCAGGCAATAAAGCGATGATTACTGTAACCATAGTTCGCTTTAAGTCTACTGCGTCACGAACGTGAGCGCCCTTAGTAGTTGTGTGGTTTGGTACAAATAAGAAAGTATCAAAGGCGTTAATTGCTGGTGCAAAACGTTCGTACTTTTCGCCTTTACCAAAAGGCTTCTTAATGTTGTCAAGGGTTTTTCTTAAAAAATTCATACGCTCTTTATTTATCCTTCTTCTTTAATCATTAATTCAATTCCCTGCTTGATAATTTCTTGCGCTTCAATCTTAGAAGTACTAGAATAGTCTACTAAAGCAAAATCTTGTGGGACAACTTCATAGATTCCAAGTGCTTCCATGCGCTCAACATCTTGAACCATACAAGCCTTTAATAACTGCATTGGGTAAATATCCATGGGCAATACTTTTTCCATTTCTCCTGTTACCACTAGTGCGCGCTCTTCTCCATTGAGGTTAGTGTTCACTTTTGCTTTACGTTTTCCAAAAAGCCAAGACAAAGAGGTCTTAGACATACTTGGTATATTATTGTCCACAAAAGGCAACCACCCAAACATACGGTAGTTATTACCTTCTGGAATAATAGAAAATAAATTGTTGTAAAATCCTAAATAGTTATCTGGTGAAGTAGCTGTTCCTGTTAGCACATCTCCATTGATAAATCGATTAGGCTGGCTGTTGTCTATTTTATTATCTTCTAACAGAGCAGAAATAGAAGAACCTATCGTTGCTTTGTAGTATTGTGGGTTCCCAACAGAAGAGCCAACAAGTGCTACTGTTCTTTGAGCAGAGAATTCTCCACTCATAAATAATGCGCCAATATTCGCTACATCTTCAGGATTAACCACCCAAACAATTTCTCCAGCGTTTACAGGAGCTAGATGGTGAATTTGCACCCCAACATTTCCTGCAGGATGGTTTCCACTCACGCCAACAATATTGGCATTCTCAATATTTTCGAATAAGCCCTTAAAACTTGCATCTGCTGTAAGCGTAAGGTTATCGGTTAACTTAGCTAAAACGTCAATTCCTTTTTGAAATTCTGTCTTGTTGTTTTTCAAAAGAAAATCATAATCAACGTCTAAAGGAGCTGTGGTATA
The DNA here is from genome assembly GCA_022424955.1 of Flavobacteriaceae bacterium. Taxonomy (GTDB): domain Bacteria; phylum Bacteroidota; class Bacteroidia; order Flavobacteriales; family Flavobacteriaceae; genus Arcticimaribacter. The sequence continues at coordinate 2,330 of JAKMGK010000049.1, read as the reverse complement.
AGTCGAAACAAAGATTGCTTTAGGCGTATCTTCTGGACGAGCAATAGTTCCATAAGGACGTTGGGTGATAAACGGCCAGGCTCCGGCTTTGAGCAAGATTTCTTTTGTTTGATTTTGGTCTAAAGTATTCAATTCTGGAATCTCATGTTTTACCGCTGTGGCAGAATCATCTTGGGTAACAACTACCTCAAGAATCTTTCTTTTTGCACCGCGAACAATCGCTGTTACCTCTCCGCTAACGGGAGATACAAAATGAACACGTGGGTTTTCTTTAGCAAAAAACAAGGGGGTTCCTTTTTCTACTTTAGCTCCTTCTTTTACAAGAAGCTTTGGCGTAGAAGAAAAGAAATCAGCTGGTTTAAGAGCAAAAGTTTTGGAGGGGTGAATATCAACCAAAATTTTATTGGCTTCACCATCAAGGTTTAAGTTAAAACCTTTTCGAATTCTTATGTCTTTGGACATTTGTGTATCGTTAAATTCTAAAATTCACGCAAATTTAGCAATTTAAACTTGCTTCAAAAAATGCTCATCAAATGAATTTTTGTTATTTATAAACATTCTTAATAAGCTGTTTAAGCTTTAACAAATAAGCCCTGGCTTAAAAATTGTGCGGGCAAAGTTTTCTTTATCTTAGCAATATGAAGCAGTTAAGTCTTATTGCACTACTCTTAGGGTTCCACCTTACGGCCTTTAGTCAAATATCCAAAGAGTCAACAAAAGTTGATTTTATAAAATCCATCCATTTTTTTGGAGGTGATCAACTCCAACAAATTCCTGTCATTAGACTCAATGAAAGCTTCACTCTTTTATTTGATGATTTACTCGCACAAGACAACGATTACTACTATCGCATCAAACATTTTAATCACGATTGGACTCCCAGTGATTTATTTCAAAATCAATATTTAGCAGGTTTTGACAATCAGCGAATTGATAACTTCGATAGCTCTTTTGGCACATTGCAGCGCTATAACCACTATGCCCTTACTCTACCAAATGATACAACTCAATTTAAGGTCTCTGGGAATTATATGATAGAGATTTACAATAGCTATGACGAATTAATGTTTTCTAGAAAATTTTTGGTTTATGAGGATAAAGCACAAATACAATTAGGCATTTATCCATCTCAAAAGGTGGAACGCCTGCTCACCCACCAAAATCTTCAATTCACGATTAACCCCCTTTTTACAATTAGAAATCCACAAAACGACCTTAAGGTTGTATTACTACAAAACGATCAATGGAACAGCAGCGTCCTAGCACCAGCCCCGCAATACAACAGCGGAAATAGCCTTGTTTATCGTTATGAAGAAGCGACTCAGTATGAAGGAGGAAACGAATACCTCAACTTTGACACAAAAGACCTTCGTTCGGTCACACCCAATATTAACTATGTTAACAAGGGAATGTTATATGAACATTATCTCTATACTAATGCTTCAAGAAAAGATCTTCCCTATACTTATTTCCCCGATATAAATGGAAATTTCTTGATCCAAACCCTTCAAGGAAGCAACCCCCATATTGAATCAGACTATACAGAAGTTTATTTTAGTCTAGCAAAACAATACGAATTAAAAGAAGAAGAAATCTACATCTACGGTAAGTTTAATAATTATGCATTGACCCAAGAAAACAAAATGGTCTACAACCCCAGTTTAGAAGTCTACGAAGGTATACTCCTTTTAAAACAAGGGTTTTACAACTATAAATATATTGAAGTGATCGATGGGAAACCAATCAAAAACAGTATTTCTGGTAACCATTCACAAACAGAAAACCTTTATACAGTTCTGGTTTATCATCGAGGAATTGGAGAATTATACGACGCTTTAATTGGTATAGGGCAAGCACAATCTTTTGCCCTAAAACGTTAAATTTTGAGGTCAAAAATTTAATATAAACAAAAGCAGTGCATTTATATTTATTTTTTGCTTAACTTGCTATTAGCTAAGGAAATAATTATGTTTCAACAAGTCACTAAGGGAATCAAAATTTCAGTACTAACAAAGTACGAAGGGGCTTTTTTGAAAAAAAACATCCTCAACCATGCTTTCCGTTATACTGTACGCATTGAAAATCAGAGCAAAGACGTTGTTCAATTAATCAATCGAAATTGGAAAATAATGGAATCTAATCGTCGTCCATATTATGTCGAAGGCGCTGGGGTGATTGGGAAAAAGCCAGTCCTGAAATCTGGTGATACCCACACCTATCAATCAAATTGCATTCTCACCTCTCCAATAGGAGCCATGAGTGGATTTTACACAATGGTTAACTTCTCCTCTGCTCAAGAATTCGAAGTTGAAATTCCCACCTTTAAATTA
>JAKMGK010000046.1 GCA_022424955.1 Flavobacteriaceae bacterium | reverse complement strand
CTCTTTACTAATGAAATACAAATAGAGGAGAAGGGCGACAATCACTAAAGCCATCACCATATGGATGGTAATTTTAAAGGGTTGAAGATTTGAATCGACAACGGTCTTTCCTAGCCAAGCTTGAAAGCCCATTCCAAAAATAATCCCCCACGCGATTAGCGGTATTAATTTATTTTTTTTCCAATGCCAAAAGGAGAGTATCCCTACCACCAGGGTAGCTAGTCCCCCTAAAGCGCCTAGTAAACGGTTGAGAAACTCAATCCAAGTGTGAAGGGGATTAAATATTGCATAGTCATGCTGGGTATAGTGCTCCCAGTTGGTTTCATTATATTGCTCGCTAGAGCGAAAGTTTTTATTCGCTACGCGTAATTCTTCCTTGACAATGATTACCTGTCCTGCTTGATAGTCATGTGAAGCTTGCCAGTCCAGTTGTTCACGCTCTGTGGGCGGGATTAAATAGCCAAAGCATTTTGGCCAGTCTGGGCAGCCCATACCACTTCCAGTCATGCGAACAATAGCCCCAGCAGCAATTACTCCGTAAACCAAGACAATGGATAAACCTACCCAAAAGCGAAATCGATTTTTCATTCTGTCGTCATTTTTAAGCCTAGGGCTTTTCCTTCTTTCTTCATCAATTCCACGGCAGCATCAAATTCATTGGGAATTTCTCCCTCTAAGATAGCTTCTTTTATTTTCTCTTTGATGATCCCAATTTCTTTTCCGGGGCGTAGCCCAAAAGTTTTCATGATCAATTCTCCACTTACAGGGGGTTGAAAATTGCGTACATGGTCACGTTCTTCCACTTCAACGATCTTTTCGCGAACAATTTGAAAGTTTTGGTGATAGCGGGCAAAGCGTTTGGGGTTCTTCGTGGTGATGTCTGCTTCACATAAAGTGAGTAAGTCTTCTACATAGTCTCCCGCATCAAAAATAAGTCGACGAACGGCAGAGTCTGTCACTATATCTTGTGCTAGAACAATGGGGCGCGAGCTCATAAAGACCATTTTTTGGACAAACTTCATCTTTTCGTTTAAGGGCATTTTTAAACGTTTGAAGAGTTTATAAACCATCTTAGCTCCCACAAATTCGTGGGCATGAAAGGTCCAACCAACTTTTTTACTAAACTTTTTCGTAGGGGCTTTCCCAATATCGTGTAATAAGGCTGCCCAGCGCAACCAGAGATTTTCGGTGGTTTTACATAAATTATCTACTACCTCTAGGGTGTGATAAAAGTTATCTTTATGGGTTTGACCTTCGACTTCTTCTATGCCTTTGAGGTCGGTCAATTCTGGAAGTATAGCTTCTAATAGCCCCACTTGATCGAGTAATAAAAAGCCTTTTGAAGGAACAGCGGTGGCCATAATTTTATGCAATTCTTCTACGATACGCTCCTTAGTAATGATCTTTAGGCGTTCTCGCTCTTGGGAAATAGCATCAAGTGAGGTTTGTTCTATGCTAAAGTCTAATTGAGTCGCAAAACGAATTGCCCGTAACATGCGCAAAGGGTCATCAGAATAGGTGATGACAGGATCTAAGGGAGTACGGATTAGTTTATTTTCAAGATCATTTAACCCATTAAAGGGATCGATAAGGGTGCCATAATCCTCTGGATTTAGGCTTACTGCCATGGCATTGATGGTGAAATCCCGGCGATTTTGATCGTCTTGAAGACTCCCTTCTTCCACCTGTGGATTGCGACTATCTTCCCGATAGGATTCTTTTCGAGCTCCTACAAACTCTAAGTCAATTCCTTCAAACATGATCATGGCAGTGCCATAGGTTTTAAAGACGCTCAACTTTGGGGTATGGGGTAAACGAGCCTGAACAGCTTTTGCTAAGTCAATACCAGAACCCACAGTAACAAAGTCAAAATCGGTTGGGATTTTCTTTCGATCTAATAGATGGTCACGAACAAATCCACCCACGACATAGGTCGCTATGCCCAATTCTGCTGCTGCTGCTTTAACATGCTGAAAAACAGGCGTAGATAATACTGCACTAAAATCCGTTTTAAATTCCATTAGGGACGTAATATGGCTATGCTGTTATCGTTTTGCAAACGAATAATCCTCGAGGCTTGAGTTTGCGTTTCGTTTTGTCTTAAAGGTACAATATGATCTACTCCACTCAAAATTTGAGGACTTATCTCTTGGTAATTACTGGGACTGGCTTCACCGCTAACATTTGCTGAGGTTGAGACTAAGGGCGCACCTAGCGCTTGAATCAATTCTTGACAAAAGTCGTCTTGTGCGATGCGAATGCCTACGCTTCCGTCTTCGGCACAAAGGCGATTACTTCCTCCATTGATTGCAGGATAAATCACCGTAGTGGGACGACTTTCGGTTAAATAAGGCAATAGGGCCTCTGGGATTTTCCCGACATAGGTTTCGAGCATTTCTCTGTTAGAAACTAAGCAAATTAAAGCTTTGGAGTCTTCCCGTTGTTTTAGGCGATAAATCGCTTCAACCGCTTGAGTGGATCGTGCATCACAGCCTATTCCCCAAATGGTATCACTGGGATAAAGCAGCATACCGTCTTGCTTTAATGCGGTAAGTGCGTCTTCTAGATATGTTGAAAAGTCCACCATAGAGGTTAGGGGTTAAACGGCGACGTTATGTTCTCTAAGGGCGTCGTTTAAGGAGGTTTTTTTATTGGTACTTTCTTTGCGTTTTCCAATAATCAAAGCACAAGGCACTTGATAGTCACCCGCTGGAAAAGTTTTGTTATAGCTTCCGGGGATTACTACAGAACGCGCAGGAACACGACCTTTATATTCTATAGCTTCCTCACCCGTCACGTCAATAATTTTAGTCGAAGCGGTCAAGACCACATTGGCTCCTAAAACAGCTTCGGTTTCAATATGTACTCCTTCTACCACAATACAACGGGAACCTACAAAAGCATTATCTTCTATAATAACAGGTGCAGCTTGTAGGGGTTCTAATACCCCACCAATCCCAACACCACCACTAAGGTGAACATTTTTTCCAATTTGGGCACAGCTACCCACCGTAGCCCAAGTGTCTACCATGGTGCCTTCATCTACATAGGCCCCAATATTGACATAGGAGGGCATTAAGATCACTCCAGAAGAAATATAGGCACCTTGACGGGCAACGGCATGTGGTACCACACGAATCCCTTTTGCGGCATAGTCTTTTTTTAAGGGCATTTTATCGTGAAATTCCATAGGACCGGCATGTAAAGTTTCCATTTTTTGAATCGGAAAATACAAGACCACCGCTTTCTTTACCCATTCGTTGACTTGCCAGCCATTTGCGGTAGGTTCTGCTACGCGTAACTTCCCTAAGTCTAATTGCTCAATAACTTGGCGAATGGTGTTCTGTGCACTTTCTTGTTCTAAAAGGGAACGGTCTTCCCATGCTGCTTCTATGATATCTCTCATGTTTCAATTTTTTGAACCACAAATTTAAGGCTTCTCTTCCACTTTTTCCTAAAGAATTTAACCGAAGACAGGGGCATAATGTATATTTGTGCATGGGGATAATAATCGCTATAGATTTTGGGGAAAAGAGAACAGGAATCGCTGCTACTGATCCCATGCAGATGATCGCTTCTGGTTTAACTACCTTGGCCACAAAAGAAATGATCCCATTTTTGGTAGATTATTGCCATAAAAATAAAGTGGAAGCATGTGTTATTGGCGAGCCCAAACAAATGGATAACTCCCCCTCGCAAGTAGAACCTCAGATCAAGCGTTTTATTACACAATTAGAAAAAGCCCTTCCGGCGCTAGCCATAGAACGCTATGACGAACGTTTTACTTCAAAAATGGCCTTTCAATCTATGTTAGCAGGAGGATTAAAGAAAGAACAACGAAAAAATAAGGGATTGATCGATAAGATTTCTGCAACCCTTTTGTTACAATCCTATTTAGATGCATCTTTGCATTCAAAGAAAAAATTATAAATGATATTACCCATCGTTGCTTATGGCACCCCCGTTTTAAAAAAGAAAGCTGCAGATATCCCTGCAGACTATAAAGAGCTGGATCAATTAATTGCCAATATGTGGGAAACCATGTATGCCGCTAGTGGTGTAGGTTTAGCCGCTCCTCAAGTAGGATTAGGACTGCGATTATTTGTAATCGATGCTACTCCTTTTGCCGATGATGAAGAACTTTCTCCTCAAGAGCAAGACCAATTAAAAGGCTTTAAAAAGGCTTTTATCAATGCAGTAATTGAAGAAGAAAGTGGAGAAGAATGGGCTTTTAACGAAGGCTGTTTATCTATCCCAGAGGTTCGTGAAGATGTGAAACGGAAAGAGCAGCTCACAATTAGCTATCAAAACGAAGCTGGAGAACAACTCACAGAAACCTATACTGGTCTGGCCGCAAGAGTCATACAGCACGAATATGACCATATTGAAGGGATATTGTTTATCGATAAACTTTCGCCCTTAAAGAAAAGATTAATCAAAGGAAAATTAACTAATATTAGTAAAGGAAAAATCGACGTAGATTACAAGATGAAATTCCCTTTACAATCCAAAAAAAGATAAGTATGCAACTCGATAAAATTATTTCAATAGGCGGTCGTCCAGGTCTTTATGAAGTTTCCCTTCAAACAAGAACAGGCGTAGTGGCCACTTCTTTAGTCGATGGGAAGCGAATTACTGCCTCTGTACGAGATCAAGTAAGTGTTTTGTCTGAAATTAATATTTACGGGCTAGAAAAAGAAGTCCCCTTGAGAGAGGTGTTTAAAATGATTCACGAGAAAGAAGAAGGAAAAGTTTGTGCTGTAAAACCCAAAGCTGCTGCAGATGAATTAGAAGCGTTTTTCTTTGATGTTTTTCAAGACTATGACGAAGAGCGTGTTTATCCTTCAGACATTAAAAAAATCATACAGTGGTATAATATTTTAGTAGAGAAAGCCCCAGAGGTTTTTACCGAGGAAGCTCCTGCCACCGAAGAAGCAGCCACCAAAGAAGATGAATAGCAGAAAGGACCAATTGGCTGCCATTGATCGCCTGCTCACCATTATGGATGAGTTGCGGGAACAATGCCCTTGGGACAAAAAGCAAACCTTTGAATCGCTGCGTCATTTGACCATAGAAGAAACCTATGAGTTGGGGGATGCCATCTTAAGTCGCGACTTAGACGAAATCAAAAACGAATTAGGAGATTTGCTCTTACACATTGCCTTTTATGCCCGCCTGGGGAGTGAAGAAAAGGCCTTTGATATGGCCGATATTGCCCATGGGATCTCAGAAAAATTGATTTATCGCCACCCCCACATTTATGGTGATGTTGAGGTAGAGAATGAAGAAGATGTAAAAAAGAATTGGGAAGCCCTCAAACTCAAAGAGGGGAAAGGCAAGAAAACAGTTCTTGAAGGGGTGCCTAAAGGTTTACCCGCCCTAGTCAAAGCACAACGTATCCAAGATAAGGTAGCCGGAGTAGGTTTTGACTGGGAAAAACCAGCACAAGTCTGGGAAAAGGTACAAGAAGAATTAGCTGAATTCCAAGCCGAAGTCGCTCAAGGTAATACCAATAACATTGAAGCCGAATTTGGCGATGTGCTCTTTTCTATGATCAATTATGCCCGTTTCTTGAAAATTAATCCAGATACCGCCCTAGAACGCACCAATCAAAAGTTTATCCAGCGGTTTAATTATTTGGAAGCCAAAGCCAAAGCCCTAGGCAAATCTCTTCAAGACATGACCCTGGCAGAAATGGACATTTACTGGGAAGAGGCGAAGCGGTTGTAAATTATTCCTCTTGAGTATCTGTCTTCTGATTAACTTCTTCTGCCTCCTGTTGTTTTTTTAGCGTACGTTTTAAGGATTTGACGGCATTAGATTTCACTTCTAAGGCTTCTTTTTGTGCAGAGAGCTTTTCGATTTTAGTGGTTACTTCTACTACCACAGGATTTTCATTACTACTGCTACTAAAGAATTGTAGGTTATTCTGCAATTGAATCAATTCTGTTTTGATATCATCGATTTTCATTTTAAGTGCGCTGTGTTCTTTATTTAAGCCAGTAGCATCGTTTTTAATCATGACCAACTGGGTATTGAATTTTTGTACGGCCTTATCTTTTGCAGATAAAGTGGTAGCGTCCCAAAGCTGTACCAGGTGTTGAATAAGTTTTTTCTGTGCAGGAGTATTGGGTTGAGGGTTGAGACTAAGCCATTGTGCTGCTTGTTCATCAATAAAGTTTTCCAGCTTTTTAGGGGTAGAGGGGGCTTCTGTCTTGAGCAATGCTTCTACAAAATTATTTTGTGAAGCCAATTGGGCTTGATCTGCCGCGCTAAGGGCTTCAGTTTTATTTTTAAGACGATCAAAGTAGAGATTGGTCAATGCTTTAAACTCCTCCCATAGTTTATTGGACAGTTTTCTTGAGATACGCCCTGTTTTTTTCCAGTCGTTTTGTATACTCTTCATGCGACCTACATAATCTCTCCAATTGGGGTCGTCAAGGATAGTAGCGACTTCTTGAATCAAAGCCTTTTTAGCCTCAATATATTGTTTCTCTTGACTTTTTTGCTCTTTGTAGAAAAGATTTTTGGCCTGATTAAATTCTCGGCTCAACGCTCTAAAAGTATTCCACAAGCGTTTATTTTCACTTTTTTGAACCCTTCCTAATGCATGAAATTTTTCTTTGAGTGTATTGACTTGCTTGATGGCATTTTGCCAAGCATTATGATTGTTTGGAGCTGCTTCAATGACAGCTGCAATCTCGTTGAGCAGTTGATCTTTTAGGGCGAGGTTTTCGCTTTGAATACTGTCAATATTTTTGTTGTATTCATTTTTGAGTTGATGGATGGCTTTTGTTGCCGTTTGAAAACGATTCCACAGTTCTTCTCGATGTTCTTTAGCCACTGGTCCCAAATCGTTTTTCCACAAGCGGTGTAAAACATTAAGTTCACGAATAGAGGCAAGCACATCGGCATTTTGTGCTAGCGCTTCTGCCCGTTCGATGATCTTTAGTTTTTCGGTGTAATTGTGCTTAAAGTCGGCATCGCGTAAATCGCGGTTGAGGTGTAAGAAATCATAAAAGCGCTCGACGTGGAATTTATAGGTCTGCCAGATATTATTGGCTTCATTTCTGGGAACTTGCCCAGTATTGTGAAAAGCTTCTTGCAGGTTTTTAAATTGTCGATAAGTATTGTTGTTATGTTCACTTTGATCAATCAAAGATTTAATTTCTTCGATAATTTCCTTTTTACGGTTGAGGTTCGCTTTTTGGTTGGCCTCAATTTCTTTAAAGTGTTTTCCCTTCTTTTGCTTGTATTCTCGCAGTAAACTGCTAAAGCTTTTTTTGTAGTCTGGGGCGAAATAAAAATCAATTTCATTGCCTCCATCTGCGATAAATTCTGCCTTTTTTTCTTGAAGTAGTTTTAAGAATTGCGCGTCAAATTGTTGCTGTAAATCTCTTACCAATTGACCCAATTTCATCCATTGATCGTTCTTGAGTACCTTCTCAAGGGCAGAAGGAAATTCTTCTAGGGCGAGTTGATCAATCGCTATTTCAAGGCTAGGGGTTGCGGGAGATTTTTGCGTAGTTTTTTCTTCGGTAACATGTTCTTGTCCTCCTTCTTGTTCGGGAGGAGTGGTTGTTTTTTCTTCCCCTGTTTGTACAAGCTTATCTTGATTTTCTTCAGGTGACAATGTAGGTTCCATTTGCATGACAAAGGTATTAATGTAGATTCTGTCTTGCTTAAAATTACAAAAAATATATTCAATGCACTATTGCTCCATCCACAAGCTCCAAGATCGGTTGGCTTGATGCACTAGCATATCTGATCCGTTCGCAGTTCCTGCCCCTTGTTTTTTTCCTAATTGAAGGAAGCGGGTCTCTGCTGGATTGTACACTAAATCAAATAAAAAGTGTTGTTCACCTAAGGCCTTATAATTGATTGGGGGGGCCTGATCTATGTCTGGAAAGGTACCCAGGGGAGTGCAGTTAATAATGAGTTGATGGGCTTCGATAAGTTCATCTGTTAATGCGGCATAATCAACAGCATTTTCTGTAGCTTTTCGAGAGACATATTGTGGGGTTATTCCGCGTTTACGCAAAACATAAGCAACTGCTTTAGAAGCACCTCCAGTACCTAGTATTAAGGCTTTCTGTGGGTTGCTATCATATTGATCAAACAAAGCACGTTCAAAGCCATAAGCATCTGTATTGTCTCCGATGCGTTTTCCTTCTTTAGTAAACAGAATAGTATTTACCGCTCCTATCGCTGTTGCGGTAGGGCTTAAAGCATCCATGGCTGGAATCACTGCTTCTTTATAAGGTATGGTAACATTTAAACCGTTGAGATCTGTACGTTGGATGGTCGAGAAGACTTCTTCGATGGTTGCACAATCAAAATTGCGATAATCACAATGGTAGAGATTTTCTTGTTCAAACTTTTTTGCAAAATATCCTGGGGAAAAAGAGTAATCAATATTCTTTCCTAAAAGTCCAAAATTAAGTTTTTTGTTTGTTGCCATAATATTCTAATAGGACCACAATCCCAATGCCCAAAAGTATAAAAAATAGTGTGCTTTGGGTAGAAAATGATGCTAGATTGGGAAAGTAGAAAGTATTGTGTGCCGTGGTGGCTAGACTAAAGTTTATTTCTTCTACAGCGATTGTTTTAGCGGTCCATGGCCACACGGCGCCTAATGATCCTAAAATAAAGCCAACTAAAGTAGATATGGTGATGCTTTTGTAGCCTCTGATAAGGCGTTCTAAGAGTTTTGAAAAAACCACTAAGCCGATACTTGACCCCATGGTAAAAAAGATAAATACTCCTAATAATCGCTTTCTTTCTGGATCGTCTAATCCCCATCCTTGACCAGTAAAAAGGTCTTGTAAGGTAAAAAAAACTGCATTGACACAATCGACTAAAAGCAGGTTGTAATTCCCTAAGATTAGAATAAGTAAAGATCCAGATAACCCAGGTAGTGTCATTCCAGAAATGCTCACCATACCACAGAAAATAACAAAAAGCCAATGATCATTTTCTGTACCTGGATTGATCCATAATAAAGCGATTCCTAAAATGGTTCCTAATATTCCACTGATGTATTCTTTATGACTGTATTGAGGCAAATCTTTCCAAATGTAATAAACCGAGGTGATGATCATCCCGAAAAAAGCCCCAAGAACCTGTTGATGGTATTGGGTTAAAAGATAGTCTAACAAAAGTGAAACACTAAAGAAACTAAGTCCCACTCCATAAAAGAGCAGTACAAGAAAGGAGGCATTAATGTGCTTGTAAAAGGGAAGAAAACCTTGACGAAAAAGGATTTTAAAGGCTTTAGCATCAATGCGAGAGAAGGAGTAAATTAATTCTTCATAAAAGCCCGCAGCTAAGGCAATGATACCCCCAGACACTCCTGGTATTTTATTGGCCATTCCCATAGTCATTCCTTTTATGACAAGGAATAAAGCATCAGACCAAGAACGTTGTGTAGGTTGCATATTATTTTTTTAAGGCATAGCGTTCTAACAAAATCAAAGCAGCAGCCCCTAGAAAGATTAAAGCAACTGCAATACCCAATTGTGCATCCCCATCAAAATGAAGCGGGTTGACATTTGTAAAGAGGGTTTGATCCTCGATTGTTGCACTTTCTTTCCATGGCCATATCTTGGGTAATGCCCCAATCATAAAACCAATTAATACACTAAGTGTTGCTTCTTTTTTATGAATGAATAACCATGTTAAAAGACGAGAGAACAATTTTAATCCAATCACGATTCCTAGTCCTATAACAACAACCTTAGTATACACAGCTTTAAAACTGAGCCAGTCAAAGTCTATTAGCACTTCAATCGCTCCTTTAACCGTGGCTAAAACTTCTTTGTATACCCCTAAAAGAATAAAGATAAAAGCCCCAGAAATTCCAGGCAAAATCATTGCTATAATGGCAATCATACTAGAGAAAAATAAATAAAATAAGCTGTTTGAAGCCCCAGCAGGTTTGAGTTGTGTTATCCCAAAGGCTATAATGAAGCCTAAGATCAGCAAGCTATAATGCGTAAACGCTTTAAGGGAGAACTGTTTTATCAATACATAAATACTGGCGAGGATTAAACCAAAGAAGAACGACCAAAGTAAAATAGGATGATGGTCAAGCAAGTAGGTGATTGCACCAGAAAGAAAAAGTATACCACTCGCAATACCTAAAAATAGAGGAAGTAAAAACGAACCGTTAACGCCTTTCCAAAATACAGTAAACCCCTCTTGGTATAAAAGCCTTAGTTGCTTTAAGTTTATTTGATCTATACTGCTAATTAGTTCTTTGTAAATCCCAGTGATTAGCGCCATGGTTCCACCTGATACACCAGGAACGATGTCTGCTGCTCCCATGAGTAAACCTTTAAAATAGAGCAAAAGATATTTGCGCATAGTGCATTTGAATTAAATAAGTTCTCTCGCTATTGTTGAAGTAGCTGGATAAGTTGAGGGAATTGATCTAGCACAGTTTGCGGTAGATGATCGAGCTTTTTATTTACGTTTTGTAAAAAGTACTCCATTTCGATACTTTTCCCCAACTTATAAAAGCATCCGGCAATTTTGTAGTCTAGGGATAATTCTTCTGGGTAAAACTCTTTGGCTTGTTGCCCAATGGTATACCCTTTTTCCCATTCGTGTAAAAAGATTAGAGTGTCTAACCATTCCATCCAAACAGAAAGCTCATAATTTCCTAATTCAATGGTGCTTTGAAAAGCTATTTCTGCCTCTTCATATTTCCCCAAAGTTTTATTCAATAAGGCGTTGCGTTTCCAGTAACTTACATAGTTTTCATTGATTTGCAAGCCTTTATCGCAATAATAGAGTGCTTTAATTGGATTTTGTCTTTCGATATAAAAATCTACAATCCCTGTCCAGGCTTTTTCGTAAGAAGGATCTTCATTAATTCCTTTTTTGAAATATTGCAAGGCCATTTGGTCGTTACCCAAGTGCTGGTGACATACCGCTATTCTAATATAGAGGTAAGCAGAAGGATCTTCTAATCTAGTAGCAATCTCATAGTTTTCGATGGCTTGATTGATACGCCCCATGCTTTCTAGCAATTTAGCTTTTTCGATATAAGCGCCTACAAAAGTATCTTCGCTAATAATGGCAAAATCAAATGCACTTAAAGCCTCTTCTTTTTGATTGAGGTTCAAGTATTGTTTTCCGCTTTCTAGCCAGGCAATTTCGTTGTAAGGGTTTGTTTCCAACACTATATTGAGCACTTCGATCGCTTCGCGATTCTCTTTTAAGTAATCTAAGCAAAAGAGTAAGTTATACAGGATTTGGTAATCATCTGGATCTTCTTCTATACAAAGGCGAAAATAATTCTTTGCTTCTGTATAATTTTCTAGCACCATGTATTCCATGGCCAGTAAAGACCAAATCTCTTGTGGATCATCTGCTTGTTCAAGTCCTTTGAATAAGAAAGAAATGGCTGCTTGATGTTTTTTATTTTTTGAGGAAATGGCGGCTTTTTGAATATAAACCTCTTGATTACTGGGTTCCATTTCTTCAATAGTATCTAATAGCTGTGATGCTTCTTTATGGGCATCATCAAAAATGAGTAATTCAGATTTGAGTAATAATAGATCAATATGAAAGGGATGTTGGTTAATCCCCATTTGCAATGCTTTTTTTGCAAGATTGATTTCACCCGTATCAATATAGTATTGAATGATAGTTTCGAATTCAACTGCGTCAAAAAAGTAGACCTGATTAGTCTTGAGCATTTGCTCAAATCTTGTTACCGGCGCGTCTGAATTTTGTGAAAATTCACGAAACATATGTTGGTGTATTGTTTATATTAAATTTATGAACTAAGTTGATGAAAGTTAAAAGATCCCTGTTATTGTTTTTAACAAATTAATTAACAACCTATTGAAGTTCGTCAAGTGCATTGAGAAGTATAGTGCAGCCTTTTATGATTTCTTTCTTACTTATCGTAAGGGGAGGAGAAATACGTAAACCTCTTTTTTCCCAAAGCAAGTAAAACAGGATAAGTCCTTTATTTTGGCAGGCCTGGACTACTTTTGGAACATCTTCTTCTCGTTCAAGAATGGGGGCCAGCATAAGTCCTTTTCCATTGATTTTTCTAATTTTGGGATGCACTAATAATTTCCGAAAAAGAGCTTCTTTTTCGGGGACTGCGGCCATTAAATTTTTACATAAAATGATTTCTAATGTAGCAAGAGCTGCAGCTGCAATGACTGGATTTCCGCCAAAAGTAGTGATGTGCCCTAAGCTAGGGTTTTGGGTTAATGTTGCCATAGATGCAGTTGAACTACAAAAGGCGCCAATGGGCATGCCTCCGCCTAAACCCTTTCCAATCACAAGTATGTCTGGGGTAATTCCATAGTGTTCAAAAGAAAATAATTTCCCTGTACGGCCAATTCCAGGTTGAATTTCGTCTAAAATAAGCAATGCCCCCACTACTTCACAACGGGCTTTTACCGCTTTTAGATAGTCGTTTTGAGGGACAATAAATCCTGCGCCTCCTTGAATGGTTTCAAGTACTACTGCTGCCGTATTGTTATTGATTTTATCTAGTTCTTTTTCATCATTAAAAGAAATAAAATGAACTTTTTCTAATAAAGGATGATAGCCATTTTTTTGTTCTTCAACGCCTAGAAGGCTTAAGGCTCCTTGTGTGCTTCCGTGATAGGCTTGTTTTGCAGCGACAAAGCCTGTTTTTCCGGTCACCCGTTTAGCTAATTTCATCGCACCTTCTATGGCTTCTGTTCCAGAATTAGTCAAATAAGTTACCTCAAGAGAAGGGGGGAGATGCTCTGCAAGAAGTTTACATAGTTTTACTGCAGGCAATTGTACATATTCTCCATACACCATCACGTGCATATAACGATTGAGTTGTTTTTTCATTGCACGAACCACAGCAGGGTGTCGATGTCCAATACTACAGGCAGAAACTCCTGCGACAAAGTCTAAATGCTTTTTCCCTTTTTGATCAATAATATAACACCCTTTTGCACGCTTTACTTCCATTCCCGTGGGATAGGGAGTGGTTTTGGCTTGATATTTTAAGAAATCATCTCGCAACATGACGATGGGCTATTAATCTTTTTTGAATAAATCTTCGAGGGTTTTTGGACGTTCTTCTTCCCGCCATAAAAAGCCCTCCAATTTTCTTAAATTGGGATCTAGTTCTTTTTCTGGGAAAACATCCCCTTCTGGACTTACATAGAAAGAAATATCTTCAATTTCATTCTCCTTGAATTGAATATTCAAAGCACTACATATGGTTTTATCAATCCCTACTAGTTCTCCGGCATCTGAATAGAGATAGTAGAGTACTTGGGTGTTTTTAATTACATCTAAAACATTTAAAGCCCCATCTAAGAAATCTCCATAGAGTTCTTTTCCTACTATCTGGTTATAACCATTTTTACTTAAACTATCTTTTTCAATGATAAAGGCGTTACCAAAAATAAATAGAGAATCTAGTTTCTTTGTTTGAAAGTCTGTTTTCATATAGATCACATCTCCACTCATTTGACTCTCATTAAACCACATGACTGGATTTCTCGCATTTTTTTGGTCTTGTGTAAGGACTTGCTCTTCTTTTCTAGACAACGGACGTTTTAAAAGTTCTATTCTCCCAATTGTTTCATCTAGGTAGAGTGAATCAGATTTTCCTCTCAAATCTTTTTTGAGGATCTTTACGCCATAATAACCCCTTAAAATTCTTGCTTCAGAAGGTCCAGTTCCAACTAAGGTATCTGCATGAATGTATAAAGAATCGATTTCAATAATATTAATGGCGAGGGCCTTGCGGGTAATGATGGCAGAGTCTTTTGCTTTAAAAATTTCGGCATAATTCCCACGAATAATGGACTTGTTAATGGTATCTGTTATTTCAACTTTATTTGTCGCAGCTGCATAATTGCGTTCATTTTCAAAATAAAGACTGTCTCCATTAATAATTTTATTATTGTAGAGTATTTCAGCATTTTTTTTAAAATATCCCTGTTGAATGTTGGTGTCATAAAAGCCTTGCTCACAATAGATGTCATAGTCTTGCCCAATGATTTTTGTGGGGCCATAGAGGTAGGCCTTATTTGTTTCTGTGTAATAGTCTAATTGACTTGAGGTGACCCTATATTCTGGGTTATTGATGCGCACATTTGAAAGAAAGCGATATTTTTTTTCTTTCATGTAATATTTCCCTCGATTACTTTTAAGGATACTCGCGCTATCAATAATGGTTCCTGGAGTTTCGTAATATGCGAGATCATCTAGACGATCTAAAAACAAGGTGTCTGTTTCTAGGGTCATGTCGGGTTGTTTTAAAAAAACATCTCCCCAAGCTTTAGCTTTACCAGTTTCTCCATCGTATTCCATGTAATCACTGGTCATTCTCAAGGTGTCTCCTTGGGTAAAGATGACTTCTCCTTCTGCTTTAAAGGCGTTTTTTTTAGAATAAAAAAAGGATTTATTGGATTCTATTAAGGCCCCTTTATGAAAAAGTTTCACCCTAATATCTCCTTTTTTTAAAAGGATATTAGCTCCTGGAAAATTTGCTTCGTCTTTCCCAAAGGATCCCGCTTGCTGAATTTGTATGATTCTTTTGTCTTGACCGAAAGAAGACGCTCCCCAAAGGAGACAACTGCTTAATACAAGAAGTGAAAATAGTTTTTTCACATCAACCATTGTTTATCTAAAGATGGTCTGTTTTCTATCTGGCCCTACCGATACAATCTTGATAGGCGTTTCTAATTCTTTTTCAAGATAAGCGATATAATCATTGAAATTCGCTGGAAAATCATCTTTACTGGTCATTTGCGTTAAATCTTCTTTCCAGCATGGAAGTTCTATGTATTGAGGGGTGACATTTTCTGGTTCAATCGAAAAGGGGAAATGTTCAATTGTTCCATCATTTGTTTTATATGCGGTACAGACTTTAATGGTAGAAAAGCCAGAAAGGACATCCCCTTTCATCATCATTAATTGGGTGACTCCATTGACACGAATGGCATATTTTAAAGCGACAAGATCGATCCATCCACAACGTCTAGCACGTCCTGTTGTTGCTCCAAATTCATTCCCAACGCGTCCCATGGTTTCTCCCACTTCATCAAAAAGTTCAGTAGGAAAAGGACCGCTACCCACGCGTGTGGTATAGGCTTTAAAAATTCCAAATACTTCTCCCACTGCATTAGGGGCAATTCCTAATCCAGTACATGCGCCAGCTGCTGTTGTTGTTGAAGATGTCACAAAAGGATAAGTTCCAAAATCGATATCAAGAAGAGAACCTTGAGCTCCTTCTGCTAAAATCTTTTTGTTGTCTTTTTGTGCGGTATGTAAAAAGTTTTCACTGTCCACAAGAGGGAGAGATTTTAAGGTCTCTAAGCTCTCAAAAAAGGTGGCCTCTAAATTGGTTAAATCATATTCTACGCTGCTGTCATAATTAGCGAGCATTTTTAGGTGCTTATCTCTTAGCGTGTTGTAACGATCTTTCCAGTCTTCGAGTAAGATATCTCCCACACGAATTCCATTTCTACCCGTTTTATCCATATAAGTGGGACCAATCCCTTTAAGGGTAGATCCAATTTTTGCTTTACCTTTTGCTGCTTCAGAAGCGGCGTCAAGTAAGCGATGGGTGGGAAGAATGAGATGCGCTTTTTTAGAGACGTATAATTTTTTTGGAAAATCGATTTTAAATCCAGCTAGCTTGTCCAGCTCTCCTTTAAAGATAACGGGATCAATCACCACACCATTACCAATAAGGTTGAGTGCAGAGGGGTGAAAAATTCCTGAAGGGATAGTGTGTAGTACGTGCGAGATACCATCAAATTTTAGGGTATGACCTGCATTAGGCCCTCCTTGAAAACGTGCTATGATATCATAGTCTGACGTTAAAACATCAACAATTTTTCCTTTTCCTTCGTCTCCCCATTGGAGTCCAAGTAGTAAATCAACCGACATAGGTGGGTGGGTGTTTAAGATTCTTTTTTAGTGCCGTAAAAGTATAAAGAATGGTGATGAATATCAACATTAAATACTTCTTCGATCGTTTTTTTTATAGATTGAATGCGCGGGTCACAAAATTCTTTAACTTCTCCAGAATCGGTCATGATGATATGATCGTGTTGTTTGTCAAAAAACGATTTCTCATATTGCGCTTGAGAACCAAATTGATGTTTTCTAATTAAGCCAGATTCAATTAATAAATCAACGGTATTGTAAAGGGTAGCCCTGCTTACACGATAGTTTTTATTCTTCATCATAATGTACAGTGACTCAATGTCAAAGTGCCCTTGATGTTCATAAATTTCGTGTAGGATAGCAAAGCGCTCAGGAGTTTTACGTTGCTTGTGTTGATCAAGAAAATTGATGAACACATTTTTTACGATTTCTTGTTGATCTTTTGATTCTGCCATATCACATTAAATCTTATGTAAAGGTACAGTTTCTTTTACTAATGACGACCTACTTTCTCAATTCCAACAATTTTCAATAATTGTTGCTTTAATTTCTTGAGTGTCCCTTTGTTATTTACACGCATGGTGATGACTCCTTTAAACAATTCTTCGTCTGTGTAGAAATTAATTTTCTTAATATCAACATTCATATTGTTAGAGATCACTCGGGTTACTTGATTGACCAAACCTTTTTGATCAATACCCGTTAAAACAAGTTCTGCTGTAAATTCTTGCTCACTTGAATCTACCC
>JAKMGK010000033.1 GCA_022424955.1 Flavobacteriaceae bacterium | reverse complement strand
GATAAAGAGGTAAGTGTAGATTATTTAGCAGAAATGCTCGAAGGACAAGTTGCCGTACTTAGTTCTGGATATTTAGATGCTCAAGAAAGCTTAGGTGTACTAGAGGCATTAAGAAAAAGCCAATTGTATCGAGAAGATCAAAAAAGCTACATTCTTTACCCTAATAAAACCTTACCCCTATTTGTAGAAAGAAACACCATCCCTGCTACTGCTGTCACAGGCTCAAAACTCTTACAACAACTCCTCAAAGAAGGAAATCATCAAATCTTGTCGCAAGACATTAAAGGGGAATATCACTTCAATGGGAACTTCAAAAATGCCGATGATTTAAAACAAGCGCTAACGCAAATCCCCGCAAAATATTCCAGCTTAGTAGAAGAAGAAAGTGGACTTATATTAGCCACCTTTGAACAAGTATTTAACCACAAAGCCTTTACAGGACGTTCTGGAACATTCTATGGTTATGAAGGTTTAGGCTCAATTTATTGGCACATGGTTTCAAAACTTGCCTTGGCAGGATTTGAAATAGTAAATCAAGCGATTGTTGCCAAAGAAGATCAAGTACTAATTAAACAATTACGCGAACATTATTATGAGATTGTAGAAGGAATTGGTGCACACAAATCTCCTGTAGATTATGGAGCGTTCCCTAGTGATCCTTACTCTCACACTCCAGGAGGAAAAGGAGCGCAGCAACCTGGAATGACCGGGCAAGTAAAAGAAGATATCCTAAGCCGCTTTGGTGAATTAGGTGTACGTATTCAAAATGGTGTCATACATTTTGACACCGCATTGCTTAAAGAGACTGAATACCTTGAAGCACCTACAAACTTTGAGTACTTCAATGTCACAGGAGAAAAAAAGAGTTTGCCCTTAACTAAAGATAGTTTAGCGTTCACCTATTGTCAAGTACCTATTGTTTACAGTAAAAACAAAGGACAAGCTGGTATTGAAGTAAGCTATACAAATGGGCAACAAAAAACCCTTCCAAACAAGGGTCTAGACAGTGAAACTACCCTAGAATTATTTAGTAGAAATAATGTCATCGAAAAAATTGTCGTGGCTATTTAACATTCAATGAACAAGTTGATCTTTTCTTTTCGCCCACACAAAAACATAGGAATCTATTTTTTATGTCTTTTGAGTTGTGCTTTTATGTCCTGCGGTAGAGAACAAAAACAACCCCAAAAAGAAACGACAATCACAGCGGAAGAGATTTTGGGCAACTCAGATTATCCAGCCATTTCTTATGGGGGATACCGTGCAAAATCACGAGAGATACAACCCACTTTAACAGAAATCAAAAACGATCTTCGCATCCTTTATGCGATGGGGATTAGGCTGGTTCGAACCTACAATTTACAATATGAACATGCTCCTAATGTCATAAAAGCAATTGAAGCGTTAAAGCGGGAAAATGGCTCTTTTGAAATGTATGTAATGCTAGGCACATGGATTGATTGTAAAGGAGCTTGGACAGAAGTGAGAGACCATTCAAGTGAAAATCTCAAAAACAATACTTCTGAAATCAAAAAAGCCATTAGCCTAGCAAATCAATACCCACAGATTGTTAAAATCATTGCCGTTGGGAATGAGTCCATGGTCCACTGGGCAGAAGCCTATTATGTAACCCCTGAAATTATTTTAAAGTGGGTCAATCACTTACAAGAAATGAAGAAAGAAGGAAAATTACCATCTGATCTTTGGATTACAAGCTCAGATAATTTTGCCTCTTGGGGAGGAGGAGATAACAGCTATCATAAAGAAGCACTTACCCAACTCATTCAAGCGGTTGATTATCTTTCTATCCATACCTATCCTTTTCATGATACACATTATAATCCAAGTTTTTGGGAAACAGATAACGAAGCAACTGAATCAAAAAAAGAAAAGATTGAAACAGCTATGGACAGGGCACTTGCCTATGCTGTGGAACAATACAATGCTGTAGAAAAATACCTAGAAAAACTAGGGATAGACAAACCCATTCATATAGGAGAAACAGGTTGGTCAACACAGTCTAAAGGCTTGTATGGCAACAATGGCTCTCATGCGGCAGATGAATTTAAGCAGGCGCTTTATTACCATAAAATGCAACTATGGTCAAAAGAAAACAACATCACTAATGTGTACTTTTCTGCCTTTGACGAACCTTGGAAAGATCCTAATGGCCCACTGGCTTCAGAAAATAACTTTGGCTTGTTTACCGTAGAAGGAAAGGCAAAATACGCCCTATGGCCGCTGGTGGATAAGAGTACATTTAATGGCTTAAGTCGCGAAGAGAATGGTCCCCCAATCCAAAAAACTTTTGAGGGAAATAAGCAACATGTTTTCGATCAAAGCCAACCCCCAAAAACGAAAAAATGAAAAGAAGTTTTTCCCTTTTAATCCTCTTTGCACTGGTTTTTTCTGCCTGTGGCAAAAGTCCTGTTACCCTTGTTCAAACAGAAGGGAGAAAGCTGCTACTCAACAACAATCCCTATCTAATCAAGGGCATTTGTTATCACCCAGTTCCTAAAGGAGAAACCAAGCGTAATTTTAGTTCGATCGCACAGGACTTAAAGTTAATGCAAGAGGCAGGAATCAACACCATAAGGGTATATGCGCCCATAGACAAGCTCGAAATCTTGGATCAGATTAATGCGGCAGGGATAAAATTAATCGTGGGTTTTGGGTATAATCAAGATGGACAATTTGATATCGCTTCTGGGTCTATACTTGACTATATTAAAAAGTATAAACATCATCCCGCAATCCTTTTTTGGGAATTAGGAAACGAATATAACTACCATCCAGAATGGTTTGAAGGGGATCTCGCTAACTGGTACAAAGCCTTAAACACCACCGCACAGAAAATTAAAGCCATCGATCAAAATCATCCCGTTGCTACTGCTCACGGTGAAATTCCGAGCGAAGAAGTTCTTCGAGATAATCCCAACATTGATATTTGGGGCGTAAATGTATATCGCTGGGATCAACCCGGAAGTTTGATTACAGAATGGGAAGAAAGAAGTAAACTCCCCCTCTATTTCTCAGAAGCAGGAGCAGATAGTTTTATGGCTGCGCCCAAAGATGACTATCGCGCTGGAGACAATCAAACTGCACAAGCAGATGCAACTCGAATCATCCTCAACCAAATCTTTGAAAAGCCCAATATCGTCAATGGCGTCACCCTCTTTTGTTTTACAGACGGCTGGTGGAAAGCTGGCAACCCTAATCAACAAGATCAAGGGGGCTGGGCACCCTTTAGTTCTGGTGTGCCTTATGACGGGGCACCAAATGAAGAATACTGGGGAATTGTCGATATAGACCGAAAGAAAAAAGAAGCCTTTTTTGTGCTCCAAAAAAAATATAATGATTTGCAAACCAACCCCTCGCCTTACACGCAAATTCCTACAAAGCTGAAAAACCAAAACAATTAAATAAATCAAAAAATATGTCTAATCTATCCTCTTCTATAAAAGTCCCCATGACGCAAAAAATCGCTTTTGGTGTAGGAATGTTGGCCAATCAAATGTTTCCTGCAGCCATAAGTATCTTCATCGTGGTACTGGTTCAAGATTTAGGATTTCCTGGGTGGATGTGGGGAGTAGTTTCTCTTGCACCCAGAATATTCGATTCTCTTACCGACCCCATCATGGGATTCATCTCTGATAATACCAAATCCAAATGGGGTAGAAGAAGGCAATACGTTTTCTTAGGTGCGATTACTATGGGGATTTCTTTTGTCATTATGTGGCAACTTTTTAGAGATAGTTCCATTGATTATAATTTTGCATACTTCTTGTTTTGGTCGATTGTTTTCTATTTAGGATTAACCATTTTTAGTGTGCCTTATGTCGCCATGGGATATGAAATGAGTGATGATTTTCACGAGCGCACCAGTATTATGGCCATCGCACAATGGATTGGGCAATGGGCGTGGGTAATCGCCCCGTGGTTTTGGGTAATTATGTATGATACTGCATGGTTTGAAACGGCAGATATTGCGGTACGCGAGTTAGCCATTTGGGTGGGTTTAGCTTGTGCAATTTGTGCCATGGTCCCCGCCATTTTCATCAAGGGTAAATCTACACTTGAAGAAGATTATTCTCCCATGACAATGAAAAATATTAGAGGGAGCTTAATAAAAATATGGGATAGTTTTGGCGAAGCCTTTACCTCTGCTCCCTTTAGAAAACTGTGCTTTGCTACTTTTCTAATCTTTAATGCCTTTAATACAGTTGCGGCCTTTACCTTCTTTATCATTGTTTATTATCTCTTTAATGGTGATGCAGGTGCCGCTGGAATATGGCCTACCCTCTTTGGCAGTGTTGGCGCTTTATGTACCACTTTTTTAGTCATCCCAATTGTGGCAAAAATGTCTAAAGCAATGGGGAAAAAGAAAGCCTTTCTCATCTCCCAGTCAATTTCAGTGCTGGGTTATGTGATGCTGTGGTTCTTATTTATTCCTGGAAAACCTTATTTGTTTTTAATCGCTTTGCCATTCTTCTCTTTCGGGATAGGAGGTTTATTTACAATAATGATGTCTATGACCGCAGATGTAATTGATCTAGACGAATTAACCTCTGGTCAACGCCGTGAAGGGATATTTGGGGCGATCTACTGGTGGATGGTGAAATTTGGTTTTGCCATTGCAGGAGGACTTAGCGGTGCGATTTTTTCTGTTATTGGTTTTGATACAGCATTAGAAGTTCAACCAGAATCTGCCATTGTTGGGCTGCGTTTATTCTTCTCTGGCTTACCCATTCTTGGTACTGTAATTGCCATGCTTATTATGCGGAATTATGATATTTCTGAAGAACGTGCCAATGAAATTAAGGCACAATTAAAAATAAAAAGAGCAGAAAGAGCTTAATTATTTTAATGAAAAAAATATTTGTATTAGTAGCGATTGTGCTGGGTCTATATCGTCTTCAAGCACAGGAAAGAAAATTAGTCTGGGCCGACGAATTTGACGGAAATGAACTTAATCAAGACCACTGGTCTTTGATCGTTGGAGATGGATGCCCACAATTATGTGGCTGGGGAAATGACGAACTTCAAGTCTATACCGATCAGAATCACCGCATAGAAAATGGTATGCTTTACATAAAAGCAGAAAGAGAAGGAGAGTATTACACCTCAACTAGAATCAATACAAAGGGTAAAAAAGCATTACAATACGGGCGATTTGAAGTCCGTGCTAAACTCGCTGTAGGGAAAGGGGTGTGGCCTGCTTTCTGGTTGTTAGGGACTAATATTGATCAAGTGGGCTGGCCCTTGTGCGGAGAAATTGATGTCTTAGAATATGTGGGGCGTTCACCCCAAGAAATATTTACCTCACTACATACCAAAGCAGGTCATGGAGACTACGCAAGTACAAAAACCACGCGTATTGAAAATATCGAAGAAGGCTTTCATACTTATACCGCCGACTGGACCAAAGATCAAATCACTTTTTATGTCGATGGACAAAAGGTCTACACTTTTGCGCCAAAAGATAAAAGCCAAGAAGTCTGGCCGTTTAATCAACCTTTTTATCTATTAGTCAACCTTGCTGTTGGCGGGGATTTTGGTGGAAAAGAGGTCGATCATACTGTCTTTCCACAAGAATTTGTAATTGACTATATCAGGGTATATCAATAAAACTTTATGCGATTATTTTTTTGGATAAACGCCAAAGCAAATAAAAAGCAAGAAGACTCAAACTCCCTAGTATAAAGCCTTCAAAGCTTTTCCCATAGATAAAATAACCAGTGCTAAAAAGTGTACCATAAATGGCAAAAGCACCTATAAACATACATAGAATCCCTTGAGGTACGTTCCATCCTGCTGGTATTGATGCTAATTCTTCTTCAGACATCTTTTCCCTAACTACAGCCCAGCCAGGACCACCTGGTTGAATCTTTTGAACAAAAGAAGTTAAAGTACCCATATCAGAGGGAGAGGTCATTAAAGTAACCACCACCCAGCAAAGTGTTGTGATCCCAACACTCAGCAGGAACTGAAGATCGTTCGCTATAGTCGTAAAACCTGAAGCAGCGTGAACAACTTGAAAATAAACCGCTAATACAAAAGAAACGACCATTGCAGTTAATTCACTATAAGCGTTGATTCTATACCAAAACCATCGCATTATAAACAAGAGTCCAGTCCCCGCACCAATTTGTAACAGGATTTGAAAAGCTTGTAAAGCATTACTCAAAACCAAAGCAAAAAGAGCAGAAAACACCATTAATAATACAGTAGATAAACGGCCTATAGCAACTAGGCGTTTTTCTGAAGCATTAGGGCTGATAAAACGGTGATAAAAATCGTGTACCACATAAGAAGAGCCCCAGTTTAAGTGAGAGGAAATAGTTGACATAAATGCAGCAATTAAAGACGCAACAACTAATCCTATGGCTCCCGCTGGAAGCAACGACATCATAGCGGGATAAGCTAAATCATCTCGAATAATGCTAGCGTCCATTTGTGGAAAAGCAGCTTGAATCGCCTGTAAATCGGGAAAAATAATTAAAGAAGCCAAAGCTATTAAAATCCATGGCCACGGACGTAAAGCATAATGGGCTACATTAAATAAAAGGGTCGCCCAGATGGCGTGCTTTTCGTTTTTTGCAGATAACATGCGCTGGGCGATATATCCCCCACCGCCCGGTTCTGCGCCAGGATACCATACACTCCACCACTGAACCGCTATGGGTAAGACAAAGAGGGTAATGAGTAATTCTCGCTGGCTTAAATCTGGAATAAAATTGAGTTTTCCGCTTACATTAGGGTGGGTTAATAATTGATCTAAACTTCCTATTTGAGGTAAATCTATTAAATAGGCTGCCGCCCAAAAAGTAGCCCCCATAGCAAGGATAAACTGGAAAAAATCTGTGACAATCACCCCTTTTAAGCCTCCCATCGAACTGTAGATTACGGTAATGACCGATGCAATCAACACCGTTTCTACGGGAGAAAGTCCTAACATAACTCCTCCAATTTTAATGGCCGCCAGACAAACGCTAGCCATAATCATGACATTGAAAAAAACACCCAGATAAAGCGCACGAAAGCCCCGTAAAAAAGCGGCTTCTTTCCCACTGTACCGCAGTTCGTAAAATTCTAAATCAGTCACCACTCCAGATTTTCGCCACAAGCGAGCATAGACAAAAACTGTTAACATACCGGTGAGTAAAAATGCCCACCAAACCCAGTTACCAGCTACACCGTTAGTGCGAACAATATCGGTAACTAAATTAGGCGTATCGGCAGAAAAAGTAGTCGCGACCATGGAGATCCCCAGTAACCACCAGGGCATATTACGCCCAGAAAGAAAGAAATCTTGAGCGCTTTTCCCCGCCGAACGGGAAGCCCAAACTCCCACCAGCAAAGTAAGGACAAAAAATAAGAGGATAATGGTCCAGTCTAATGAGTTCAATTGCATAATTCTAATGATTTGAGCTAACAAAGTACAATAAATCACAGAAACTGTTATTTCATTAATTCCCTGTTAAAGCTTTTTGTAAAGAAAAGATATTGTGTAGGTTTGAAACATGAAACGTCATTTTGTCTTGTTTTCTGTCGTCTATATGTGTTCGTTCTCTCTCTGGGGACAAAACGAAAACAAGCCTTTACAGCGTAAAATTGAGGTCGATCCCGCTTCAAAATCTCTCTTAAAAATTCCAGAGAAAAACCCCTTGCCCAATTTCTTACAAAAAGACTTTTTATCTAAAACCCCCGATGTAAATACCCCCTCTAAAGGCTTTGAAAAAGACATCCAAATGGGCTTTAAAGAAGATTTTATCGATCCTGGACAAGAATATTTGGAACGCTTACAAACACCAGAAGCAGAAAAAAATCCAGGAAATTTTAAAGTAGATCAATATTTAGGAGACTTTAAAAGCAATGCAAAAAGTGTTAGGGTGGTTTTTCGAGACCATCAACATCCAGATGGGGACCGCGTTCAAGTTAGGCTTAACGATGAAATCTTTTATCCCAACATCCTTTTACAAGAAAGCTATAAAAAACTAGATGTCGATTTAAAAACAGGCTTTAATAAGATTGATTTTGTCGCCCTCAATCAAGGGGAATCTGGCCCTAATACCGCAGAAGTTCGCGTTTATGACGATCAAGGAAACCTAATGATGGCCAATCGCTGGAACCTAGCCACAGGAACCAAGGCCACTTTTATCGTAGTCAAAGACGAATAACTTTTTTACAAGATTTTTTCTCCTACTCCACATAAATTGTACTTTTTATAAAATTATTTAAATCATGAAGAAATTTTTTCAATTTGCCCTAGCTATTAGCCTACTTTCGGTACAATCGCGCCATGCAACCGCTTAAAAATATGGATGCCTTCTATACTACATTTGATGTAAAAGAAGGAGATGGAATGTACTTACCAAAGGAAGATAGAGTCTATATCTGGTAAATCAATCAATCGATTTAAGTCATAAAAGCCAAGGGAATCCCCTTGGCTTTTATATTTTCGTGCTATGGATAACTTCTCTGTTGTATTAAATGAACTCATTGGCTCACTTGAATGGATAATGTTGACCCTTATTCTTGGTGGAGGGATCTATTTATTACTTCAGTCAAAAGGCTATGCCCTGTGGCATATTAGAAAGGGAGGACAACTTCTTTTTCAAAAAGAAAATGATAACGGAATCTCTCGTTTTGAAGCCTTATCGGCTGTCCTTGCTTCTACCGTGGGGCTGGGAAATATTTCTGGTGTTGCTATCGCAATATATATGGGTGGTCCAGGGGTGTTAGTTTGGATGTGGATTACTGCTGCTCTAGGGGCAGTTATTAAGTTTTACAGCTCTTCTTTGGCGGTCATGCTGCGCGAAAAAGAAAAGGATGGATCTCCTCTAGGAGGCCCCATGTATTACATGACTTTAGGCCTCCCTAAAATGGGGAAAACCCTAGCCATTTGGTTTTCTTTTGCGGGGCTCTTTGGTGTACTTCCTGCCTTTACGGCCAATCAATTAACCCAAACCGTAGTAACAGTAATTCAACCCGACCAATACCTACCATTAGGAGATCTCTATTGGAAAATCATTTTAGGAATCGTCTTTGTTTTAATTGCAGCTTGGGTCATTCTAGGGGGACTTCAAAAAATTGTCAAGGTTACCGCAAAACTGGTTCCGTTAATGGTAGTGCTTTACTTTAGTATGGGACTTTTTATTTTAATTGATAATTCTACCTTAGTCCTGCCTGCTTTAAAGGCAATCTTTACAGAAGCGTTTAACCTCAATACTGCCGTTACTGGAGGTTTCTGGGGCCTTGTTTTACTGGGGATTCGCCGGGCAGTTTTTTCTAACGAAAGTGGAGTGGGAAATGCCCCCATGTACCATGGACAATCTGAAACTAAAGAACCCATTCACGAAGGACTTGTCGCCGCGTTAGGACCACTATTAGACACCGTATTAGTCTGTTCAATTACAGGAATGATCATCATTATTAGCGGGGCTTATCTGGGACAAGAATTCAATGGAATTGTATTGACGCTTGAGGCCTTTAACCGACTTTTCTTTGGGATTGGTAAATATTTATTATTGTTAATGGTACTTGTGTTTGGGATCTCAACTCTCTTCACTTATTCTTACTATGGAGTCAAATGCCTTGATTTTTTAACTCAAAAAAAATGGGGATATGTTTACAATTACATTTATTTAGGAAGTATCATATTGTCTGCCATCGCAACAGTAGATGTGGTGATTGGGATCATTGATTTATCTTTTGCACTAATGTGTATCCCAAATATGATCGCCATTTTATACCTGTCTCCTAAAGTGAATGAACGCATTAAAATGTTACAAGAAAAGCATAATTCATGACACAAAAACAGTGGCTTATTTTAGTGATGATAGCTGTCCCATTAGTGGGATTATACTTTAAAGTATTCGCGCTTTTTCTTGTACTTCCCCTATGGCTTTTAAAACCAAAAAAATAAAATCCACCCTCGCTTTCTTTGTTTTTCAACTTAGCCATTAGTTTCCCATTTTAGGCTGTTCTGATGCAAGAAAAATTTTTATCTTCGGGCAATGAATCAAGCGCAGGTATTTAGGGATATTCATGGGAATACAATCGACCCCATTGAGCACACCCGAAATATTTTAGCTAAAAATCCCCTTGTCAACATTCATATTGGGACAGATTCGCAAAGCATTGCAAAACAAACCCGCTACATCACCGTAATTGCTTATCGTTTTGGTAACAGGGGGGTGCACTATATTCTTAAGAAAAATGGCGTTCCACAAATCAAAGATTTATGGACCCGCCTTTGGAAAGAAACAGAGATGAGTATTGATGTGGCAGAATGGATCAAAAAAACCCTTGACGTAAAAGCCGAAATTGACATGGACTACAACGAGGACGAGAGTTTTAAATCCAATAAGCTCGTCAATGCAACTAGAGGATGGGCTAACTCTCTGGGCTATAAAGTAAATATTAAACCCCATGGCCAAATCGCCACTAGGGCCGCAGATTATCATTGTAAATAATCCCAAAAAGGAATTCATGAAAGCATTCATCTTTGATCTCGATGGCGTTATCGTTGATACCGCAAAATATCATTTTCTTGCCTGGAAACGCATAGGCGAAAAAGTAGGATTTACCTTAACCCACGAACAAAACGAATCTTTAAAAGGAGTAAGTAGAGTAGAATCACTAGACCGCATTCTAAACTGGGCAAAAGTTGAACTTTCTCAAGAAGAGAAAGAGCAGTTACTCCACGAAAAAAACAAAGACTATTTAGCCCAAATTAATACTATGGGGCAGGATGAAATTCTCCCCGGCGTATTGACTTTATTGCAATATGCTAAAGAAAAGAATATCCCGGTAGCCTTAGGTTCTGCCAGTAAAAACGCTACCACTATCTTAGAAAAATTAGGGATCACTAGTTACTTTAATGCCTTAGTAGACGGGAATCACGTTACTCAATCAAAACCTAATCCCGAAGTCTTTTTAAAAGGAGCAGAACTCTTACAACAAGACCCTAAAAACTGCATCGTCTTTGAAGACGCCGCGGCTGGGATTCAAGCTGCAAAAGCAGCCCAGATGACCCCCATCGGGATGGGAGGAGCAAAAGAAGTACAAACGGCAGATTACTGCTTTAACTCCATGGAAGAAATCACACATCAATTTATTAGCGCACTATAAACATGCAACTAGAACATTACCCACATCACCCCTGGAAAATTATTGAAGAAGGATGGCTAGCCGAAAATGTTGAATCTTCTGAAAGTATTTTTAGCTTAGGCAACGGTGCCATGGGGCAGCGAGCAAATTTTGAAGAAGATTACAGTGGCGCGACTTTTCAAGGAAGCTATGTTGGTGGAGTCTATTACCCTGATAAAACTAAAGTAGGTTGGTGGAAGAATGGTTATCCAGAATACTTTGCAAAAGTACTCAATGCCCCTAACTGGATCGGAATACACATTACTATTGAAGGAGAAAATTTTGATTTGGCTAAGGCCAAAGAAATAAAAAATTACTGCCGAGAATTAGACATGCAAACGGGGCTTTATTCTCGGGATTTTACGGCTGTGCTTGACAACGGATTAGAAATTACCGTAAACAGTAAACGCTTTTTATCTCTTGTACGACCAGAACTTGGAGTGATTGATTACAGCATAAAAGCGAACAAAGACATTCAAATAGGTATTATCCCTTATCTAGATGCTGTAATTAGCAATCAAGACAGCAATTGGGACGATCAGTTTTGGGCAGTAGATCAAGCTTGGGCAAAAGGAAATCAAGCCTATATTGAAGCCCACACCTTAAAAACAAATTTCTCTGTAGGAACCTTTATGGAGGCCACAGTATGGGATAATAATCAAGCAATTGCAACACAAAAAACGACTACAGAAGACAAAAAAGTTAGTGTCTCTTTTGACTATCAACTTACTGCAGGAAATACTTTACGCATTGCAAAACTTGGGGGCTATATAAGTAGTCGAAACCACCCAAAAGAAGCATTAGAACAACAAGCCCTAAAGGTTTTAAGCGAGGCAAAAAAACATTCTTTTGACGCACTTTATCAAGAACAAAAAGCCGCGTGGAAAGAGGTCTGGAAAAGCGGTGATATTGCCATTGAAGGAGATGTAAAAGCCCAACAAGCCATTCGCTTTAATATCTTTCAACTCAACCAAACCTATACTGGAGAAGATGCTGGATTAAATATTGGCCCAAAAGGCTTTACAGGAGAGAAATATGGCGGAAGCACCTACTGGGATACAGAAGCTTATTGTATTCCTTTTTACATGGCGACAAAGAATCAAAAGGTAGCCAGGAACTTACTTACCTATCGTTACTTACAACTTGACAGAGCGATAGAAAATGCAGAAAAACTTGGCTTTAAAAAGGGAGCAGCACTTTATCCCATGGTAACCATGAATGGAGAAGAATGCCACAATGAATGGGAAATTACCTTTGAAGAAATTCACCGTAACAGTGCTATTGCTTTTGCCATTTTTAATTACACCCGTTATACTGGAGACCACAGTTATATCCCAGAAATGGGCTTAGAAGTTTTGATTGGTATCGCTCGTTTTTGGGCGCAAAGGGCTTCTTACTCTTCGGTAAAACAACAATATGTTATCCTAGGAGTAACAGGACCTAATGAGTACGAAAACAATGTCAACAATAACTGGTACACTAACTACAGTGCACAGTGGTGTCTTAATTATACTGCGAAAATCATAGAAGAATTGTGTGACAATTCTCCAGAAGAAGCCGCTCGAATTGAAGCGAAAACAGCCTTTGAAACTACAGAATTAGAACAGTGGAAAAAAACCGCTGCATTGATGTATTTACCAGAAGATAAAAACCTTAATGTTGTCTTACAGCAAGACGGTTTCTTAGATAAAGAAATGATCAAAGTAGCAGATTTAGACCCAAAAGAACGCCCTATCAATCAGCATTGGTCTTGGGATCGCATCTTGCGTTCTCCTTACATCAAACAAGCCGATGTTCTACAAGGCATGTACTTCTTTGAAGATCAATTTGAAGAAGACACGCTAAGAAGAAACTTCGATTTTTATGAACCTTTTACCGTTCATGAATCCTCTCTTTCGCCTTGTGTACATTCGATTTTAGCAGCGAAACTTGGAAAACAAGATCAAGCTTATGCTTTTTATTTGAGAACAGCTCGTCTAGATTTAGACGATTATAATGCTGAAGTGGAGGAAGGTTTGCACATTACCTCCATGGCTGGAACATGGATGAGTATTGTAGAGGGATTTGCCGGGATGCGGGTCAAAGAAAATATGCTTTCCTTTCGACCGGCCTTACCCAAAGCATGGGAAAAAATTGCCTTTAAAATTAACTTTAGAAACAGGATTTATACCATCAGTATTGGACAGGGGGAATTCCAGTGTCAAGTAGAAGGAGAAGAAGAAACCACTTTACAGCTTAATGGTAATAAGCAGGTGTTTAAGCAAGAAATTCGTCTTGACCTCTAAGGCAGAAGAGGGTGATGATTTGATTTGAATTACTCCCAATAATCAAAGACCAGTACTTTTTCGGTTTGGGGAACAAAAAGATCAACAAAAGCTTTGTGAACAGAGTGAGGTAAATAAACCTCATCTCGATCTGTTTCCCTTTCAAACCACATGGTTAAGCTATGGGTATACCCTTGATTTAGATTTTCTGGGGAAACATTTTCGCTCATTTTCAAATCATTGACACCTTTAATTCCTTTTAGGGTCATAGCAGCTGCTTCAATTTCTGCCAGTTGGTCTAGGGTAGTTGAGTCTTTGAATTGAATCAATACAATATGCTGAAGTTTGTTTTTTCCCATGTAAAATGTACTACTTGATAAAGTAAGTACAAACATCATGATAATCCCTGATAAAAAAGTGATACGTCTCATATGTTTTTCATTAAAGATATACAATTCGATGATTTAAAATCAATTCGCTCGCCAGAGAAGCTGCAATAAACCCAATCTTTTTACTAGATTTATGGCATGGAAAACAAACAACAAATTTTAGCGAAACGCCCACTAGGCGTTCCAGACGAAGAAACCTGGAACTATACAACCACACCACTACGTGCCTTAGAAGACGGAGAAATGCTTGTGGAACAACACTATATTTCTTTAGATCCCGCCATGCGAGGTTGGATGAACGAAAGCCGCTCTTATATTCCGCCGGTACAAATTGGGGAAGTGATGAGAGCTGGGACGGTAGGAAAAGTCATTCAAACACAGGGGAAAACCTTATTCCAAGAAGGAGACTATATCACTGGCTGGGGCGGAGTACAAACCCACTTGATTACCAGAGGTGAACAATACTATCAAGTCGATCCTAATCGGGCTCCCCTTCCCGCATATATTGGAACTTTAGGGATGCCTGGAATGACGGCTTATTTTGGCATCCTTCAAGAAGGAAAAATCAAAGCTGGAGACACTGTTTTAGTTTCTGGTGCCGCTGGAGCAGTAGGAAGCATTGTAGGACAAATTGCTAAAATCAAGGGGTGTGCTGTAATTGGTATTGCAGGAGGAAAAGAAAAATGCGATTATGTCGTCAACGAATTAGGCTTTGACGCAGCCATAGATTATAAAAGCGAAAATGTAACAGCAGGAATCAAACAAAACTGTCCTAAAGGAATTGATGTCTATTTTGACAATGTAGGGGGAGAAATTCTTGATGCTGCCTTAATCTTCTTACGTAAAAATGCAAGAGTCGTTATTTGTGGAGCCATTTCTCAATACAATGCAACCACCGCTGTTGCTGGACCTAAAAATTACCTCTCTTTGTTAGTCAATCGCGCTTCTATGAAAGGGATGGTCGTCTTAGACTATGCACAAGATTATGGCAAAGCCATGAAAGAAATGGCTGGCTGGATGCAAGAAGGGAAATTAAAAAGTAGAGAAGACGTCTATGAAGGTATCGAAAACTTTAGGGAAACTTTCTTACGCTTATTTTCTGGGGAAAAGAACGGTAAGCTGGTCTTAAAGGTCAACTAGTTCATCCTTAGTAACTTGTTTACAACTTTATAAGGGCTAACTCTCATTTAAAAGAGCTTAGCCCTATTTTTGTATTATAAATCCTTTAAACGATTATTATGGCGTTTGAACTTTTTATTTTAAAATTGTTTTTTCTTTTGATGGCTGGATTTATACTATATCTCAACAGGGACATGTTAGGAAAAACAAGTACTTTTTCTCTCTTCTTTAAACGAAATAAAACAGCTTAATGTCCAATTAGGAAAATATCTGTTTGCCGTTTATTGAGATAAGAAAAGCCTTCTGGGCCAAATAATCCTGCCTCTTCTAACATCACACGTATGTCTTTTTCCCATTCTGCTACATACACTTTGGTGTTGAGTTCAATGGCATAGACTGTGTTTTCATGTAAAGGCCAGTCGCCAGATCCTGGAACCCCATCTTGTGCATCCCACATTCCAAAAGTAGTCCCTGCAGAATGACCATATGCCCCAAGTGGATGAGTATAAATTTGGGGTCTATAACCTGCTGCTTTTCCCTTTTGCAAAGCGAGTGCAAGAGTTTCATTACCTGTTCTTCCCAGCTTGAACTCCTTCGTAAAAATATCTTGCACCTTATTGCCTTCGGCCAAAGCATTCACAAGGTAATCGGGTGCTGCAGTCTCCCCTCTCTTCAATACATAAGCCAGTTCTTGACAATCTGTATTAAGCCCTAAATAAGTAATGCCAAAGTCGCAGTGCACTAAATCTCCTGGCTGAATAACATCATACTTAGACTTCCCATCAAAGGCATATAAATCACTTTTTTCGTTGCGTTGCACGTCAATTGTTGGATGAAACCAGGTCTTTAAGCCCATGGACACAACTTTTTCACGCATCCACCAGACAACATCCTCTGTTGTGGTCACCCCTGGGGTAATCACTTGGGTAGAAAAAGCTTCTGCAATGATATCGTGGGTGATCTCAACCAATTGATTGTACAATACCATCTCTTGTGGGGTTCTACTCTCTATCCATGCAACAGCCAGTGGGCTTGCGCTTACTAATCTTTTAGATAAAGCTTTTGGAAGCGCAGCGACTAATAAATCATAGTCTGTTTTTGCTAGACCATCTGCAATCCCATAATGATCTGAAATATTGATCCCTATTTTCGTTGGATTTTTCTGCTCCAGATAGTCTGCGAGAGCTTTCATTTGATTAGGCTGCTCTTCTTTTTTCCAAACCGATGGAATCAATTTCCCAAAAGGGTAACGGGTTATGGCGGCTCGACTCACCTCCCCTGTTTTTGCGTCTTTAGAAAAGACCAAGATGGTTCTCCTGCGGGCATTAAGCCAGGTAGGGGGCAGCATGGTTTTTAATACAGGATCTTCGTTGTATTCCCGGGTAATAATTACCCATGCATCAATGTCGTGGGCTTTCATCAGTTTGGGTAGTAACACTTCAAAGCGCTCTTGCTGAATTTGCTCTATTGCCTTTGCTCTATCTTTTAGCGGTAAAACGGCTTGTGCAAAAAGGGAGCTTCCTGCTCCTAGCAATAATAGGAATAAAATCTTTTTCATCTTAATCTAAACTTGGTGGACCAGGTAAGATTCTAGGTTCATAGGTTTTGTTCACCTTGTTGTCTTTAAAATCTTTTTTAACCGCTTCTACTAACTTTGGATTCTTATATAAATCTGCCATGGTCATGGCTAATGCCTTAGACGCATAGATCATACCCTTATGCCCTATAGACATTCCAGTACAAGCAACCACAGCCCAAGAATGCCATGGCCCTCCTTTAGCGGCTACCGTGGCAGACATCCTAATGGTGGGAACGATTTGACTAACATCTCCTACATCTGTAGACCCACCTTGTGCAGGTAAGGTTTCTCTTAAAGGATGTACAGTTCCATCAATACCTTTTTGGGGCTTGCCTGTTTCTTTTAGAATTGTATTCGCATAAGCGACTTCTTGATCTGTATAAGTAATGTTCCCTAGGGCCTCTAGGTTTTTCTGCATCGCTTCTGCACCCGTTCTATTGACTTGGATTTCATAAATCCCAGAAATGAGTTTTACTTCATGCGTTGTTCCAGTCATCAAGGCAGCTCCTTCTGCAATCTTTAAAGCACGTTCGTATAATACATCGACTTTTTCGCGATTATTTTCACGCAAGCGGGTCCATATTTGGGCATAATCTGGCACAACATTAACAACATCACCCGCTTTTTCGATTTGATAGTGAATTCTTGAAGTTGGCAAAATATGCTCTCTATAATAATTCAAGCCAGTGGTATATAATTCCATGGCATCAACGGCACTTTTTCCATTCCAGGGGTCAGAAGAAGCATGAGAAGAACTTCCATAAAATTTCACCCGAAAATCGACTAGAGCTTTACTACTTTGAGTTCCTGCTTCAATTGAAGCTCCTGGATGCCAATCCATACAAACGTCTAATTGATCAAATACACCAGAACGGGCCATCCATACTTTTGCAAAGATGGTTTCTTCTGCTGGCGTTCCATAAAAGATTACTGTTCCTTTAATATTGCCTTTTTCGATTTGTTCTTTAATGGCAACTGCTGCGCCAAGGCTTGCCGTGCCAAAGAGATTATGACCACAGCCGTGACCTGCACCTCCTTCAACACGCGCTTCTCTTGTGGGTTGGCGCTTTTGAGAAATCCCCGCATTTGCGTCAAACTCACCTAAAATCCCAATTACCGGACTTCCAGAACCGTATTTCGCCATAAAGGCAGTAGGGATATCTGCTACATTTTCGGTGACTTCGAACCCATTTGCACGGGCATAATCTTTTAATTGTTTCGCCGATTTATATTCTACTAAAGAAGTTTCGGCAGCTTCCCAAATTGCGTCACTGGTCTCAATTAATTTCTCTTTCTGTGTTTCTACAGAAGATTGAATTTCTTTTTTTATGGTCTTTAGATTTTGAGC
>JAKMGK010000004.1 GCA_022424955.1 Flavobacteriaceae bacterium | reverse complement strand
TTACAGACTAGTAGCATTCAAAGACATGTCAAACGAAGATGTGTTCTTAACGAAGTCAACCGTTAATGCAAAAGAGACCATCGAAATCGACGGAAGCGAATATCCTTTAGTGAAACTAGAAATTTCTCGCACTTCACACCCTTTCTATACTGGGAAATCGAAATTGGTCGACACCGCTGGTAGAATTGACAAATTCAAGAACAAATACGCCAAGTTCAAAAAATAAATTGAACTTAACCATAATTGAAAAAACTGTCCTTTTTAGGGCAGTTTTTTTTTGTCCTTGTTTTGCTTCGAGAATTTATGCCTAATTTTATGCATAGATATTTATGTAATTGATTCTCCATGAACATTCTCCTTTTTGATGGTCCAGAACGCGGCCAGTTATTGCCTTTTACTTTTGTACGACCTGTTGCGCAATTGCGTGTTGGGATAGATCTTTTACAAGATAAATGGGAAGCCTATCTAGGTCTAAAATGCGGGCTATACACACAAGACTATTTACAGCCAAAGTTTCCCTTAACACTTGCTAAAGAAAACCTCTTTATCAACCCAGCTTATCTACCTACAACAGCTTTAGCAAAAAAAGTCAAGGGCCTTAATTTGAATGATGCTTTAGTGGTTAATGGGAATATTGTGGCTTGCTTAACAAAAAGTCCACATCCACCAGAAGTGAACAGCTCATTAAATTGCATTGAACTAACAACTTCATTGATTCATTTGAAAACAGCTACAGATTTATTTTTGCGTAATGCAGAAGTTTTGGCTTTAGACTTTAAACGCCTTACACAAGGAAGAAAAACTGCTCCCATTTCTTCAAGTAATCAATTGATTGCTCCAGAAAATATTTTCTTAGAAGAAGGGACAAAAGTAGAGTGCGCCATCTTAAATGCTAGTACAGGCCCAATCTACATTGGGAAAAATGCTGAAGTAATGGAGGGAAGTATGCTGCGCGGGAGTATAGCATTATGCGAAAATGCTGTGGTCAAGATGGGGGCTAAAATATATGGTGGAACTACCCTTGGGCCTTTTGTTAAGGTGGGAGGTGAACTAAATAATGTACTTATTTTAGGCTATTCAAATAAAGGCCACGATGGCTTTTTAGGTAATGCTGTGATAGGAGAGTGGTGTAACATTGGTGCAGCCACAGATGCTTCTAATTTAAAAAATAACTATGCCCCCTTGAGGGTATGGAATTATGAAAGCGAGAATTTTGCCAAAACGCCTTTGCAATTCTGTGGACTGCTTATGGGAGATTTCTCCCGTTGTAGTATCCATACAACGTTTAATACAGCCACTGTAGTTGGGATTTGTGCTAATTTATTTGGGATAGGTTTTCCACGAACCTTTTTACCCAGTTTTAGTTATGGGGGAGCTCAAGGTTTAAAGACCTTTACTTTTGACAAAGCCATGGAAAGTAATGCTGCTATGATGGAAAGAAGAGGAGTTACTTTAACACAGACAGACCGTGAAATCATGCAATACCTCTTTGATCAAACGGCCAAATGGCGAAAGGATTAAGGGGTAGTCTTATAAACCGATTTAAGATAGAGCAAGTTGAGTGGATTCATTTCTAGCCCTTTGACATCTTTTTGAACAAACCTTACTGCTTGATCATAATACAAAGGAACTACAGGGTAGTAATTCATAATCATGTCGTCCATTTGCTGATATAAATCCACCCGCTCTTTTAAGGCAGATCGCAATAGAGCAGCTTCATAAAGTGTATCAAATGCCGCTTGCCTAAAATGGGTGTAATTAGGTCCACCAGGAGAAAAATTAGCAAAATAAAACAGGGAAAGATAGTTTTCTGCATCTGGATAGTCTGCAATCCAGCTCGCGCGAAAAGCTTCTAACTTTCCAGACGATTTTGCTTGCCTTAAAGTGGCGGTGGGCATTAATTCAATCACCACAGTAATGCCTATTTTTTGTAATTCTCTTTGCAGGTATTCGCAAATATCTAAATAGTTAATATCTGTTGCTAAGCGTATGGTGGGTTGGATGTTAGTTGCTTCGACAAATTGCTTCACTAAAGTTCTCGCTAGCTCAGGTTGGTATTCGTTAAAGGTCTTTGTGGTTTTTCCAGCAAGGCCCTTAGGAATAAACCCTTCTAATGCAGGAAAACCAATGGTATTGCGCAAGTAGGTAATCATTTTAACACGGTCAAAACCAATATTAATGGCTTTTCTAATATCTTTAGATTGAAGCGCAGGATTATCACTTTCTAGGTAGAACCCTATATACTCAGTATTGAGATATGGTCCCTTTTGGAGATTTATTTTGTCTTGGTAGGAAGCTTGTAAAGTGCCTTTAGAGGTTAAAAGCTCATCCTTGTATGAAGGATCTATCGAATTGAGAAAATCAAACTTTCCTTGAGAGAAAAGCATAAATTCACTTTGAATATCGGGCAAAAAACTAATGGCAATAGCTTCTAAATAAGGCAGCTGTTTTCCTTGATTATCTCGTTCAAAGTAATGGGGGTTTTTGCGCAAGACTAATTTGATATCTTCTTCCCATGCTTTGAATTGAAAAGGCCCCGTCCCAATGGGATGTTTTCTAAAAGCGTGTCGGGGGTCTTCGACGACTTCTTTCGGGACAACAGCACAATAGCGCATACTTAGTAAACTTAAGAAAGCTGGGAAGGTTTGCTTGAGTTGTATTTGAAAGGTGTATTGATCAATGGCTTGATAACTTTTAACTTGTTGCAATACCCAGCCCCCTGGAGATCCTACTGCTGGATCTGTCAAACGATCAAAACTGTAGACGAAATCATGTGCAGTTACTGCCCTGGTTTTCTCGGGTCCAAATTGAACTGCTTTGTGAAAGAAAATATCTTCTTTTAAAAAAAAGGTATAGGTGGTTCCCAGGGAATCTATTTCCCAACGAGCTGCAATTTCTGGCACTACATTTAAATTGTGGTCTAATTGGACCAAGCCATTAAACAATTGTTGAATGGGCCAAATATTTTGTGGATTGCGCGCAAAGGCAGGATCTAAAGATGTAATATTTCTAAATTCATTATAGCGAAAGACAGCCTTTGAGTCAACGGTAGTAGGATCATCACAACCAACGGCAAGAAACAGAAAAAGAATTCCTTGTAAAAGGGAGAGAAAAAAGAGAAAAAGATTGCGTTTCAATATTGTATCTTTGTCTCAAAATTAAGCTATTTACATCAGTCTTGAGCCTTGTCACACTACAAAATCCTGCCACAGCAACCGAAAAAATTCGGGTAGCTTTTCACACCCTGGGGTGTAAGTTGAATTTTTCTGAAACCGCAGAAATTGCCAAAGATTTTTCAGCTTTACATTACGAACGTGTTTCTTTTGATCAAGCAGCAGATGTTTATGTCATCAATACTTGCTCTGTCACAGAGAATGCTGACAAGCGTTTTAAGGCATTAGTAGCGAAAGTACTGCGCCAAAATGAGGAAGCTTTCGTGGCAGCAATAGGTTGTTATGCCCAGCTACAACCCGAAGCATTAGCGCAGGTAGATGGTGTAGATTTAGTTTTAGGAGCGTCTGAAAAGTTTAATTTAACCCAGTATTTAGGAGATTTAACAAAACGCGACTCTTCTGAAATCCATTCTTGTGAAATTACTGAGGTCAATACCTATCAAAGTAGTTTTTCTACCGGAGATAGAACCCGTGCCTTCTTAAAAGTTCAAGACGGTTGCGATTATAAATGTTCTTACTGTACTATTCCACTCGCAAGAGGAATTTCTCGTAGTGATACCGTTGAAAATGTTGTCACAAAAGCCACAGAGATTGCCCAGCAAGAGATTAAAGAAATTGTCTTAACAGGCGTTAATATAGGGGACTTTGGAAAGGGAGAATTTGGTTTAAAAAAACACGACGACACTTTTTTAGATTTGATCAAAGCCCTTGATAAGGTAGAAGGGATTGAACGCATTCGTATTTCTTCTATTGAACCAAACTTATTGAAAAACGAAATTATTGATTTTGTTGCGACAAGTGATCGTTTTGTCCCCCACTTTCATGTGCCTTTGCAAAGTGGTAGTGATGTAGTGTTAAAGAAAATGAGAAGACGCTATTTGTCTAAGCTCTATGTTGATCGTGTTTCCCAGATAAAAGTAGTTATGCCACACGCCTGTATTGGGGTAGATGTTATTGTTGGTTTCCCAGGGGAAACCGAAGAGGAATTCTTGACCACTTATCGCTTCTTAAGTGAATTAGATATCGCCTACTTACATGTGTTTACTTATTCTGAAAGACCTAATACAGAGGCCGTTGATTTTGAAGGTGAAGTACCTCAAGCCATTAGGAATAAGCGTTCTAAAATGCTAAGAGGTTTATCGGCGAAGAAGCGACACGCTTTTTATCAATCCCAATTAGGAACAACACAACAAGTATTGTGGGAAGGAGAAAATAAAAAAGGATATATCCATGGCTTTACAACAAACTATGTTAAAGTTCGCACAATATGGAATCCTACACTTGTTAATACACTAGCGACGATAACGTTAGAAAAATTAGATGAAGAGGGTTTTGTAAGAGGGAAATCTTAAAGCTTAATTCCTACAGGTAAAAGGTCTTTGTAACGTTTATTCTTTCTCAAAAAACCAGCGATATCTGGACTTGTAGGAACTACTTTTAAATTGCGATCTGCGACATGGTCGAGAACTAATTTAATAAAGCGGTCTTTAAATTCACTACTCGCAATATTTTCAGGAACGATTAATTTGGTTAAAAAAATCTTTCTTTCTTGTTCTGCATATTCAATGCGAGCCATGGTGTCGGACACCATTACTTCAAATTGTCTTAAAAAATCGTTGTTTTCGAGTACAAGTTCGCCCATGAAGAAGTATTTAAGTGATAATTTTTGGAAGTTGATTAGATCAACATATTTTTGTTAAATTGTTGTTGATTTTTTACAAACCAGCTCATAAATATACGAAAAATTCACTTAGTGCTTAACATTTAATTAACCTTATACGTGCCTTTTACCAATAAAATTCCACTTTATCTAATGCCCGGCATGGCAGCAAGTCCTAGAATTTTTGAGTATTTGAATCTTCCCGAAGAGTATCAAGTGATTAAATTATCATGGATGACGCCAGAAAAAGGCGAGTCTTTAGCAGCATATGCAAAGAGAATGTCTAAAAGAATAGAGCATAAAAACCCCGTATTGCTTGGGGTTTCTTTTGGTGGAATACTTGTTCAAGAAATGGCAAAGCACCTCAATGTAAGAAAGCTTATTATCGTTTCAAGCGTTAAGTCTAATGCAGAATTACCCGTCTCTATGAAATTAGCTAAAACAACCTGTGCACATAAACTATTGCCCACTCAGTGGATTAAAAGTTTAGAAAGTTTAGCTTTATTTGTTTTTGGCCCCTCCATACGCCCAAAGGTGGAAGCCTATCAAAAGTATCTTTCAGAAAGAGATCCAGCTTATTTAGACTGGTCGATCAACGAAATTGTACATTGGTCACAAACAGCGCCTCATCCAGAGGTGATTCACATCCATGGAGATAAAGACGTGGTTTTTCCCATTAAAAATATTGATACTAGTAATCATTTCTACCGTATAAAAAATGCTACCCATGCCATGATTCTTACGCATCATACTTGGTTCAATAAAAATTTACCTAATATTATAGAAAAATAAGCACCCCTATGCGCTATACTACGATCAAGCACTTTTTCATCACGCTCATTTTTATCTGCCTTACTTTTTTAGGTTACAATAAACTTTCCACTTCTGCTTTTGTAGATTATAATGAACCGGGTAACTATAAAATCCAAGCTTTAAATATCCCAACCGAAATTCAATTTGCAGGAGAAAGTATGCAGTTGATAGAGACTGATTTGATTGAGCGAATGGATAAAGAGCTTTTGGTCAATACCTATTGGCAGTCCAACACCATACTAATGCTAAAAAGGGCGCATAAATACTTCCCTCAAATCGAAAAAATCCTTGCAGAAGAGGGAGTGCCAGACGATTTTAAGTATCTCGCTTTGATAGAAAGCGGTCTAGAGAACGTGACTTCTCCTGCTGGAGCAAAAGGCTTTTGGCAAATTATGCGCGCAACCGGAAGAGAATTAGGACTCGAAGTAAACGCTAATGTTGACGAACGTTATAATATCGAACTAGCCACTAGAGTGGCTTGTAAATACCTAAAAATAGCGAAAGAAAGTTTAGGATCTTGGACCCTAGCCGCAGCTTCTTACAATAGGGGAGTTGCAGGAATTCAAAGGATAATGAAAAAGCAGAAAGCCGATAATTATTATGACCTTCTACTGGGAACCGAAACAAAGCGCTATATATTTAGAATACTTGCAGTGAAAGAAATTGTAGAAAGTCCAGAGCGCTATGGATTTGATATAAAAGAAGCACAAAAGTATTCTCCATTACAATATACCACTGTTAAGGTTGATACCGCCATAACTAATATTGCGCGCTTTTCTAAGCAAATGGGGTTAAACTATAAAATCATGAAAATTTACAACCCCTGGTTGTTACAGAATCATCTTAATAATAAATCGAGAAAATTATATCACATTGCCTTGCCAGTAGAAGAAGTAGGACCCTAAATTTTCTTCA
The DNA here is from genome assembly GCA_022424955.1 of Flavobacteriaceae bacterium. Lineage (GTDB taxonomy): Bacteria > Bacteroidota > Bacteroidia > Flavobacteriales > Flavobacteriaceae > Arcticimaribacter. The sequence continues at coordinate 819 of JAKMGK010000004.1, read as the reverse complement.
TTTGCTGTTGCATCAACTTGATTTGTTGACCTAAAACATTATGGGTATCTGCTTTTTTTGCTTCATTGAGTAGTGTAGTGGCTTCGCGTTTTCTTCTTTTTTGCATCAAAATTCCTGCTAAACTTAGCTTGGCCATGGCTTCGTCTGCATTCATAGATAGGCCAAAGGATAAAGCCTTTCTAAAAGACTTTTCTGCTTTGGTAAGATTAGTTTGAGATTCGATGACGCCATGCAAGTAGTGGAAGTATCCCTGTTGTTTTGTAACTAAATTTGCACTTGGGTTTGGGATGCGACTAAGCCATTTAAGTGTTCCCTCAAAATCTTGCTTTCGCAAACGCAAAAAGGCAAGAAAGATAATTTCGTTCTTGAAATATAACAGAATAAACATTCCTGTAACTAAAAGTAAAAAAATGCCATTACCGATTTGATCTTCGATAAATTGATAAATTGCATAAGCAATTGTTGCAACTGCGAGAATAAGTTTTATGACCTTTGGAAACATGCTTTATTTTTGTTGCTAAAATAATAAAAACAATTGGAACTAATTTTTGCAATAGGCTTGTCTAAAATAAAAGATGTTGTATATTTGCCCACGATAAAAAAAGCACATTATTAGCTTTATCCATTATAAGAAATTATGAAAAGAACATTTCAACCTTCAAAGAGAAAAAGAAGAAACAAACATGGTTTCAGAGAGCGCATGGCATCTGCTAGTGGGCGTAAGGTTTTAGCTAGTAGAAGAGCTAAAGGAAGAAAAAAAGATTCTGTTTCGTCTGAACCAAGACACAAGAGATAATGTTTGATAATCATCATATTAGA
>JAKMGK010000114.1 GCA_022424955.1 Flavobacteriaceae bacterium | reverse complement strand
GGCTACCTTCCTCGTGAGATGAAGAAGTTTTAAGCTTAAAGGGCCAATACGGCCAAGGATTTTCATCGGTTCGTCCATCTGCAGGTTTTGGCATGATTTCAAAGTTCGTCACGCTTTTAGCCCCGTGGCGATTTGAAGTACCAATACAATCAGATCCGGTATCTCCTCCACCAATCACAATTACATTTTTATCTGTCGCTAAATATTTTTCTTCTCTCTCGTGTTGTCCGTCTACAGCTTTGTTGTTGTGGGGTAAGAAATCCATAGCCTGAACTACACCTTTAAGGTCTGATCCTGGAATTGGGAGTTGTCTTTTAACGGTCGCTCCCATACACAAGACAACGGTATCAAAATCTTCTTCCAATTGGCTTGCTTGAATGTCTTTACCTATTTCTGTATTAATAACAAATTCAATTCCTTCAGCTTCAAGAATGGCTAAACGACGATCGATAACGTCTTTTTCCATTTTAAAATCTGGAATCCCATAACGCAACAGCCCACCAATTTTGTTATCTCTTTCGTATACAGTTACTTTGTGTCCTGCTCGATTTAATTGTTGTGCTGCAGCTAGTCCAGCTGGTCCAGATCCTACAATAGCAACAGATTTCCCGGTGCGCTGAACAGGAGGTTGTGCTTTGATCCAACCTTCAGAAAAGCCTCGCTCTACAATATATTTTTCGATTAATTCGATAGATACAGGGGGGTTGACAATTCCTAATACACAAGCTTCCTCACAAGGAGCAGGACATAAACGACCCGTAAATTCTGGGAAGTTATTGGTGGAATGTAAAATGTTTAATGCCTTTTGCCATTCATTCTTATAAACAGCATCATTAAAGTCTGGAATCAAATTCCCTAATGGGCAACCACTGTGGCAGAAGGGAACGCCACAATCCATACAGCGCCCTCCTTGTTCTTGTAATTTTTCAGTTTTAGGGGCAAGGGTAAATTCCTTGTAATTCTCGATACGTATTTTTGGATCTATCGCTTCTTCTTTGATGCGATCATACTCCATAAATCCTCTTAATTTTCCCATAATATTAAGCGTTTTGTTCTTGTTCTTTTTGTGCAGCAAGCATGGCTAATGCTTTCTTGTAGTCTGTTGGCATTACCTTGATAAAGTTTTTAGAGCTATCTGGCCAATCCTTTAGAATCTCAGCTGCTTTAATACTTGAGGTGTAATCTTTATGATTGACAAGAAGTCCGTGGACAGTATCGCGATCTTGATCGGTTAAATCTTCTAACTCGACCATTTCAAGATTGAATTTCTTTTCGTCAAACGTTCCATCTGGACTGTAGAGATAAGCGATACCACCACTCATTCCAGCAGCAAAGTTACGTCCAGTTTCTCCCAGTACAAGGGTAATACCACCGGTCATATATTCGCAGCCGTGATCTCCAATCCCTTCTACTACTGCAGTAGCACCAGAGTTTCTTACACAGAAGCGTTCCCCTGCAATCCCGTTGATATAAGCCTCTCCAGTTACCGCACCATAGAGGGCAACATTTCCTACAATAATGTTTTCATCTGCTTTGAAGGTGGCTGTTTTAGGTACTTCTGCGATTAACTTTCCTCCAGATAGTCCTTTCCCAAAATAGTCATTACACGTACCCGAAACTTTCATAAAGAGTCCTTTTGCGGCAAATGCCCCAAAACTTTGTCCTGCCGTTCCGGTGAATTTTAAACTAAGGGTGTCTTGTGGGAGCCCGTTTGCGCCGTGGATTTTAGAAATCTCGTTAGATAAAATAGCCCCCACTGTGCGGTCTGTATTTTTGATATTGAATTCTAGGTGTTGCTCTTCTTTGCGATAAATAGCAGGGTGAGCTGCCTTGATGATATCAAAATCAAGCACGTTTTCTAGACCGTGATCTTGTTTTTGTGTATTGTGCAATTTTACTTTAGGACCAACCTCTGGCTTGTAAAGAATCTTAGAAACATCGATTCCTTGTGCTTTAAAGTGATCTACCGCCTTTTTCATATTGATTTTCTGCGATTGACCCACCATTTCATCAACAGTTCTAAAGCCTAAATCTGCCATGATTTTACGCAATTCTTCTGCAACGAAATACATAAAGTTAATTACGTGTTCTGGTTTTCCTTTAAAGTTTTTGCGCAATTCTGGATCTTGTGTTGCAATTCCTACTGGGCAGGTGTTGAGGTGACAAGCACGCATCATGATACACCCAGATGCTACTAGGGGCGCAGTTGAGAATCCAAATTCTTCTGCACCTAATAAGCAAGCAATGGCTACGTCACGTCCCGTTTTCATTTGCCCATCACATTCTAGGACAATGCGGTTACGCAAATCGTTTATGACTAAAGTTTGTTGCGCTTCGGCAATACCTAATTCCCACGGAAGGCCTGCGTGTTTTAGAGAAGTAAGCGGAGACGCTCCTGTTCCTCCATCAAATCCGGAAATTAGAATAACATCTGCTTTGGCTTTAGCAACACCTGCTGCAATGGTTCCTACCCCTACCTCTGATACTAATTTAACGTTAACTTTGGCTTCACGATTGGCATTTTTTAAATCGTAAATCAGCTGAGCTAAATCTTCAATCGAATAAATATCGTGGTGGGGTGGGGGAGAAATTAACCCTACATAAGGGGTAGAATTTCTTACCGAGGCGATATAAGGATTCACCTTTGGACCAGGGAGTTGTCCTCCTTCTCCTGGCTTGGCTCCTTGTGCCATTTTAATTTGTATTTCTTTAGCAGAAGATAGGTAGTGACTCGATACCCCAAAGCGTCCCGAAGCTACTTGCTTGATGGCAGAGTTACGCCAGTTACCATTATTGTCTGGCTGGAAACGTTGTGGATCTTCTCCACCTTCTCCAGAGTTGCTTTTTCCACCAATACGGTTCATAGCAATGGCTAAGTTTTCATGTGCTTCTGCCGAGATCGAACCTAATGACATTGCTCCAGTTTTGAAACGCTTAACAATCTCTGTCCATGGTTCTACTTCTTCTAATGGAATAGGGTCAAAGCTTGAGAATTCAAACAACCCTCGAATGGTCATTAATTTTTCAGACTGTTCGTTGATCATTTTAGAATAAACCTCATAGCTTTCCCACTTGTTTTGCTTCACAGCTTGTTGCAGTTTTGCAATGGTAGTGGGGTTAAGCATGTGTGCTTCTCCATCTCTTCTCCAGCGATATTCACCTCCTATTTCCAAGTTTAAACCAGCGAGTCCTTCCTTAGAAAAGGCTTTATTGTATCGACGTGAGATTTCACGCTCGATTTCATATAGTCCAACTCCCTCAATTCTTGTTGCGGTATCACAAAAGAATTGATCCACAAGTTTTTCACTTAAGCCCAGCGCTTCAAAAATTTGAGCACCGCGGTAAGAGTGTAAGGTTGAGATCCCAATTTTGTTCATTACTTTAACAATCCCCTTGGCGATCGCCTTATTGAAATTCTCAATTGCGGTTGCGGCATCGATTCCTTTGAGGTCTCCACTTTCGGCTTGTTTTTCGATAATCTCATTGACCATGTAAGGATTGATTGCACTTGCTCCATATCCAAATAGGCAAGAGAAATGGTGCGGCTCACGAGGTTCTGCAGATTCGATAACGATCCCAAAGTTGGAACGCTTTTTTAATCGTTTTAGAGCATTGTGCGTGTGCGCACAAGCTAAAAGCATTGGCATAGGAGCAAAGTAATTCGAGACACCTCTATCAGACAAAATAACGATGTTAGCTCCCTTGTCTACTTCTTTTTCAATGCTTTTTACCATCTGGTCGAGTGCAGTTTCAAGACCGTTCATCCCTTTGTGAACCTCATAGAGGGTTGGGATAGCGATGGCTTTAAAGTCGGGGTGGTCAATGTGTTTTATCTTGTCTAAATCCTCATTTGAAATGACAGGATTTTGGATGCTTAACTTTTTGGCGTGAGCCGAGCTAATATCAAAAATATTTAAATCGTTTCCTAGACTCAAAGAAGTGTCGGTAACAATTTCTTCTCTAATCCCATCTAAAGGAGGGTTAGTTACTTGGGCAAACAGTTGTTTGAAGTAGTTGTAGAGTAACTGTGGACGTTCAGATAATACCGCTAACGGCGTATCTGTACCCATAGATCCTATCGCTTCTTTCCCTTGGAGACTCATGGGTAAGATGATGGTTTTGAAATCTTCTTGCGTATAGCCAAAAACACGCAGACGTGTTTCATAATCTTCTGACTCTACTTCTAGGTGGTTACCAGTATAAGGAACTTTTGCTAGAGGCAACAAGTTTTCGTCTAACCACTCTTGGTAAGGACGTTCATTGACTACTTGAGATTTAATTTCTTCGTCTTCAATAATTCGACCTTCGTCCATGTTGACTAAGAACATACGACCTGGTTCAAGACGACCGTGTTTTTCCACGTTAGCAGGATCAATTTCAAGAACACCCGCTTCAGAGGACATGACTACATAGCCATCTTTAGTGACAGTGTAACGGGATGGCCTTAGTCCGTTTCGATCGAGTAAGGCTCCAATGTATTTCCCATCTGTAAAAGGGATAGAGGCGGGGCCGTCCCATGGTTCCATTACGCAAGCATTGTATTGATAGAAGGCTTTTTTCGCCGGATCCATTGACATGTGTTTTTCCCATGCTTCTGGAACCATCATCATCATTACTTCTGGGAGAGAACGACCCGTAGCAAGAAGTAATTCAACCACCATATCCATGGAAGAAGAATCTGACTTTCCTTTAAGGATAACCGGAAGAATTTCTTGAATATCCTCTCCAATCAAATCACTTTTAAAGAGTTCTTCGCGTGCTTGCATACGGCTGTAATTCCCTCTAAAAGTATTGATCTCACCATTGTGACACATGTATCTAAAAGGTTGTGCTAAATCCCATGTTGGGAAGGTGTTGGTAGAGAAACGCTGGTGTACTAATGCCAAGCGGGTCACTACTAAGGGGTCTGATAAATCAGTGTAATACGGTTCGATATCTTCTGGAACCAAAAGACCTTTATAGATTAAAGTATGCGTAGATAGCGAAGGGAAATAGAAATATTTCGCTTCAGATAATTTTGATTCATAAATGGTATGCTCTGCCTTCTTACGTGCGACAAAAAGCTTTACATTGAATTCGTGATCGCTAAGAGCATTTTCACCTTTCCCAACAAATACTTGGGCGATATGTGGTTCTGTTTGCGAGGCAATACGTCCTAAAACGCTTTTGTTGACTGGGACTTTTCTCCATCCTAAAACTTCGAGACCTTGTGCCTTAATTTCGTTTTCAAAAACCCCTAAACAGTAAGCTCGCTGATTGTCTTTCTGGGGGAGAAAGGTCATTCCTACGGCATATTGATGTAGTTCTGGAAGTTCGAAATCTACATTTTTTACCAGAAAGTCATGTGGGATTTCAATTAAGATTCCTGCTCCATCTCCTGTTTTTCCGTCTGAGCTAACCGCGCCACGGTGTTCTAATTTCACAAGAATATCTAGTGCTTTCCCAATGATGTCATTGGTCTTTTTTCCTTCGAGGCTACAGATAAACCCTGCTCCGCAATTATCATGCTCAAAATCAGGCGAATAAAGCCCTTGTTTTTCTGGTAACATACTGTCTCGGTTTTTTTTAAGAGCATCAAACTTAACATTTAGGCTTGTTTATTACGTTGTAGTTCAGTTTAATTTTCTTGGTTTTTAAGACTTATGTGTTTATAGTATTGTTTTTTTAAAAATTCTCAATTCAAGCTGGTGACATTTGAAAGAAATGTAATTTTCAGTGTATTTTTATCGATATAAAGTGTTAAAAGGTGGATTTAATTAAAAAAACTGTTTTAGGTGTAATGTCGGGAACTTCATTAGATGGAGTTGATCTAGCGTTGCTTCATTTTGAAAAAAAAGAGGTGTGGAAATATTCTATATTGGCAACTACAACTGTAGCTTATCCAGAAGAGTGGATTGAGCGTTTAAGACACGCGGTGGATTTGTCAAAACAAGACTTAGCCGTTTTAGATCGCGATTATACCCTTTATTTGGCTAAAATCATTCAGGATTTTCTAGCTCAACAGCACCAACTCCCAGACTTTGTGAGCTCACACGGACACACCGTTTTACATCAACCAGAGAAGGGAATTACTTATCAGATTGGCAATTTAGCTTCTCTTGCAGAAGTGACAGGGCTTAAACTTATTTGCAATTTTAGAGAAGCAGATGTTGCTTTAGGCGGACAAGGCGCTCCCTTAGTTCCAGGAGGGGAAGTGCATTTGTTTAACGAATACAGTGCCTGTGTGAATTTAGGTGGCTTTGCCAATATAACGCTCTTAAATAACACCCCTGTAGTTGCCTTTGATATTTGTCCGGTGAATATTGTAATGAATGCGCTTGTTCATCCTTTGGGTTTAGCCTATGATCATCGGGGAAAACTCGCAAGCAGCGGACAAATCATCTCAGATTTACTAGATCAGCTCAATCAATTGGACTTTTATAAAACAAGCTTTCCTAAGTCGTTAGGGGTTGAATGGGTTATAAAGCAAGTCAATCCCCTTTTAAGGCAATATGAAAATCACTCTACCGCCGATATTTTACATACTTTTTGTCATCATATTGCTTATCAAATCGCGCAACAACTTCCAGAAAATGGCCCTGTTTTACTCACGGGTGGGGGATGTTACAATGCTTTCTTAATTAGCTTAATTAAAAACTTAGGGAAAGTAGATGTTGTTCTCCCTTCAAAAGATCTTATTGAATATAAGGAAGCTTTGATTTTTGGCTTTTTAGGACTTTTAAAAGAATTTAATCTAAATAATTGTTTGGCAAGTGTCACTGGAGCTCAATTTGACCATATTTCTGGGGAGATATTTTTACCCTAGTGTAGGTCATATTCTAAAGAAATGTCTATTTTCGTTTTTCTAAATGCGTTCAGCCAATTGGACAAACAAAATTAAACATGGAAGTACTATTAATTTCAATTTTCGTGCTAGGTTATCTGGCCATTACTCTTGAACATACGCTTAAAATAGATAAACTTATTCCTGCACTAGCTATGATGGCCTTGCTGTGGGCGATTGTTTCTCTAGCTCACTTGCCTGTATTTGAGGTTGATACAGCATTAAAGCAATTAGTGCCTTCTCATATCGAAGAAATTCTGCTCCACCATTTAGGGAAAACGGCAGAGATCATCATATTCTTATTAGGGGCAATGACTATAGTTGAAATTATCGATTATTTCAATGGTTTTGCTACGATTAAATCCTTTATCAAAACAAAATCTAAAAAATCTTTATTGTGGATTTTCGCTGCTTTAGCCTTTATTCTTTCTGCAATTATAGATAACCTTACCGCAACCATTGTATTGATTACCATATTGCAAAAAGTGATTGGCGATAGAGACGTAAGGATCTGGTTTGCCGGTTTAATAATTGTTGCTGCAAATGCAGGTGGTGCCTGGTCACCTATTGGAGACGTAACCACGACCATGTTGTGGATTGGGAACAAAGTGACCACTGGAAAATTAATTGCTTATCTGTTAATTCCATCAATTGTTTGCGTTATCGTCCCCGTCTTTATTGCCTCCTTACTTCCTGCATTTCAAGGGAATATACCAGCGTTAGAAAATAAAGAAGAAGAAGAGCCTACCCACCCCAAAGGAGCAGCAATGCTATATCTAGGTCTTTCTGCAATTGTTTTTGTACCTATTTTTAAAACGGTCACCCACTTACCTCCCTATGTTGGAATGATGTTTTCTTTAGCTGTAGTCGCCACTTTTGCAGAGATTTTTAGTGCAACTAAAATCAATATTACCTCCATAGATGATGATCACGACGAGGCTTCACATCACAGTCCAGTTCACAAATCACTTTCTAAAATTGAGCTGCCTAGTATTCTTTTCTTTTTAGGAATTTTATTAGCTGTAGCAGCCTTAGAATCTCTAGGGATGTTGTTCCAATTTGCTGAAGGTTTAAATACGGCTATTCCAAACACAGATATTGTCATTATGCTATTAGGGATTGGTTCTGCAATCATTGACAATGTACCTCTAGTTGCAGCATCGATGGGAATGTTCTCACAGGTGACAGATGATCCCCTATGGCACTTTATCGCCTTTTCTGCTGGGACAGGGGGAAGTATGTTGATCATTGGATCTGCTGCTGGAGTAGTCGCGATGGGGATGGAGAAAATTGATTTTTTCTGGTATCTCAAAAAGATTTCATGGTTAGCATTCCTGGGTTTCTTTGCCGGTTCAATTACCTTTATGTTATTACGCGGATATATCGCATAGGCTAAATACTTTATTTGGTTTTCATGCGTTCATTATAAAAAGAATCATATGACTCGAATAAACTATATAGCATTGTTTCAAGAAAGTCCATTAAGGACAGAAAAGACCCTTTCGCTTGTTGAATTAATTCGCGGTGGAGGTTTAGGAGGACAAATTATCATCGGTCTTTTGTTTCTCTTATTACTCGTCGCAATTTATATCTATTTCGAGCGATGGTTCGTCATTCGAGCTGCGAGTAAGATTGATAAAAACTTTATGGAGCAAATCAAGCTCTATGTAGGTCAAGGTAAAATTGAAGCTGCACAAGCCCTTTGTTTAAAAGAAGATCTTCCTGTTGCACGTTTAATTGCGAAAGGTATTTCGAGAATTGGACGCCCTCTAGAAGACATTAATACTACCATTGAAAATGCTGGCCGACTAGAAGTTTATAAGCTAGAAAAAAATGTTAGCGTATTAGCCACCATTGCTGGTGCCGCACCTATGATTGGATTCTTGGGAACAGTGATTGGGATGATTTTATCCATTTTTGAAATTTCAAACGCTGGAGGTAATATAGACATGAAACTATTGTCAGACGGTCTTTATACCGCTATGACTACCACAGTAGCAGGACTAATTGTAGGAATCGTAGGCTATATCACTTATAACCACCTGGTGGTAAAGACCAATAAAGTGGTCTATCAAATGGAGGCCACCTCTTTTGCCTTTTTAGATTTATTAAACGAACCAGCTGTATAGATGAATTTACGCGGCCGAAATAAAATCACGCCAGAATTCAACATGTCTTCTATGACAGATGTGGTTTTTTTATTGTTGATTTTCTTTATGATTGCTTCAACACTGGCGAAGCAATTAGATACCATTGAAGTGAAATTACCACAAGCGAAAGGGAAAACAGAAAACAGACAGTCAGTCGCTGTGACCATTAACGAGAAGAATCATTTTTATATTGACGGAAAACGCACTGCAAAGGCAGCGATAAAGAAAGATTTACTTACGATACTTAGCGCCCAAGAAGAAAAAGTTATTGTCCTAAGAGCACAAAAAAGTGTTGCCATAGACGAGGTTGTTTATGTGATGAATATTGCTAATGAAAATGCCATCAAGGTCGTTTTGGCAGTTGATGCACAATAAGATGAAGTATTTTAAAACGCCACATGAAAGGAAATCAGCGGTGTTAACCACAATAATTGCAGTTTTACTTCTGTTGCTTTTTTCTTTGGTGGGCTTGAGATATTTTGATCCACCGATCAGTTATGGGATGGAGGTCAACTTTGGCACATCAACCAAAGGTAGGGGGAAAGTACAGCCTATTAAAACGGTCGCGAGCCAACCAAAACAAGCGCAACAAACCACACCAAAACAGACCCCTCCTCCAGTAAAAGAGCGCCCTGCAAAAGTGCTAACGCAAAAAGAAACCTCTATTCCTGTGGTTAAAAAGCAACCTAAAAAACAGCCCCAACAATCTCCTCCTAAAAAAATTCCTCCTAAAAAAACTGAAGTGCAAGAAGAGGTCAAACCTACTCCAGGACCACCAAAACCAAAGGTCTCTAACGCGACGAAAAGCGTCTTGTCGAATGTGTTAAATGCTAAAAAGATTGAAGGCGAGCAACAGCAAGGCGAAGGGGATGATAACAGTCCTGGAGATAAAGGAAAAAAAGAAGGTAATCCTTATGCGAGTAGCTATTACAATCGTGCTGGACTAGGCGGAAATGGAAAAGGTTATGGCTTGAACGGTCGCAATTTGCAATCTAATGGAGCAGTTACTCAAGCATGTAACGAAGAAGGAACGGTGGTTGTGCGCATAACAGTAAACCAAGAAGGGCAAGTTATTGCCGCAGAACCTGGGGTTAAGGGATCGACCAATGTACATCCTTGTTTATTATCGCCTGCAAAGAAAACAGCACTTTTACATAAATGGTTCCCAGACCCCAATGCGCCTACTACACAAATAGGGTTTGTTGTCATTAACTTTAAATTAAGCGAATAGTGCAAACTTATGGCGAGGTCACGCAGTGGCTCTTTTCTCAAACACCTGTTTTCCAAAACCAAGGGGCAACAGCCTATAAACCTGGTCTGGCAAAAATGCAAGCCTTTTCCGCACGACTGGGAAACCCACATCAAAATTATCCCAGCTTACATATTGCAGGCACTAACGGAAAAGGGTCAACTGCTCACCTACTAGCCTCTTCTTTACAAGAAATGGGTTATAAGGTAGGCTTATATACCTCCCCTCATTTATTAGACTTTTCAGAGCGTATTCGTGTTAACGGCCAAGTGATTGCAAAAGAATATGTTGTTGATTTTGTGCAAGAATACCATTCCTTTTTCTTGTCAGAACAATTATCTTTTTTTGAAATTACAGTGGGGATGGCTTTAGCTTATTTTGCTCAAAGACAAGTAGATTATGCAGTAATTGAAGTTGGACTTGGAGGGCGTTTAGATGCGACAAATATTATTACCCCACAACTTGCTGTGATCACGAATATAGGACTAGATCACACCGAGTTTCTGGGAGATTCTCTAGCGCAAATCGCCTATGAAAAAGCAGGAATCATTAAAGAAAATATTCCCGTTGTTATAGGCGAAATCCAAAAAGAAACCCTTGCGGTTTTTAAGACACAAGCGAAAGAAAAGAAAGCTCCTTTACATTTTGCTGAAAAAACCCAGCTGCCAGAATTCCCACTTGACCTTATGGGGAGCTATCAAGAGAAAAATAAGCGCACAACTTACAAGGCGCTACAAGTACTATTTGCAGAAGAAGAACTACCTCAAAAAGCGATTGATGGCTTCGCCAAAGTGATAAAGAACACCGGCTTAAGAGGTCGATGGGAATTGATTGATCAACATCCAGAAATCGTTGCAGATGTCACCCACAATACAGAAGGCTTTAAAATGGTTGCTCAACAGCTTAAAGAGAAAAAATCTGAAGGAGAATTACACCTTGTTTTAGGTTTTGTCAAAGGGAAAAAAATGGAGGCCATTTTTTCTTTACTCCCCAAAAATGCCCATTATTATTTTTGTGCACCATCAATTCCACGGGCATTAGCGGTAGAAGAGGTGATTATAATAGCTGAAAATCATGGGCTTAATGCGAGGGCTTTCCCTTCCCCAGCGAATGCCCTTGAAATGGCAAGGCAAGTCGCTAAACCAAAGGACTTCATCTATGCAGGAGGAAGTACATTTGTTGTTGCAGAAATTCTTAGTTGAAGGCTTTGTATTCAAAAAAAGTACATTATATTTGCACCCGCAAGGGCGCTTAGCTCAGTTGGTTCAGAGCACCTCGTTTACACCGAGGGGGTCGGGGGTTCGAATCCCTCAGCGCCCACCAAAATAACCTCAACATAACGTTGGGGTTTTTTATTTTTTAGATAGGAATAAAAAATCTTTACCTAAAATTATATTTATTTGTGAAGTAGAGAGTTATTTAATCCTCTTTTCTGATTTCAAATCTTCCTCCTACATTTTCCCAATACAAGTTATCAAGGAATTCTACATACTGATTATTTGCACCATCCCATGCCCATGAGTTTACATCTCCAGGAACTAAATCATAATCACCATCGTTGTCCTTATCAATAGAATAAAACCTGTAAAAATGACTGAATAAATTACCACTATCATAGCATTCATTACAGTCCCGTTCAGTCACATCAGTAAATGTTTTATCTCCATTATTTTGGAAAATATTTAATATAAACTTAAAGTTATTATCCATTGAGGTAGTTACTAAATCGATGTCACCATCTTTATCATAATCAGTGAAAACCGAACCAGCGTGCAATTGAAGAGTGTTTCTATAATTTGAGTCATTAAGTATTGTTATGTTATTTGTGTTGAAATTACCAGAATCACTTCCCCATAGAATAACAATATTAGCGTAGTATTCATGCATGCTAACTGGAGAGGACATAGGTTCAAAATCACCAAAATCAAATCCAGCGACAATGTCAAGAAAACCATCTCCGTTTAAGTCAAACAAATCATTTACAGAAGTTGCCCACCCACCAAGGTATTGAGATTCATATTCTTGTTGGTTTTCTAGTAATTGTTCTTCTGAAAAATCACCAGAACCATCATTAATAAGAATTTTAGGCAATTTTAAAATCTTTTTATTTTCCCTACCTTGTAGAAACAATTTTTTTGAAAAATGAATAACTCATTCATCATGCAAGATAAATCTCAAAATGCCCGCAACTACTGGAAGGAAAATTTAAGATGCTTAGTTCTTCTACTATCCATCTGGTTCTTGGTTTCTTATGGGGCTGGAATTCTATTTCGATCGGTGTTGGATCAAATTCAAATCGCTGGTTTTCCATTAGGGTTTTGGTTTGCTCAACAAGGCTCAATTTATTTCTTTGTTCTCTTAATTTTTATCTATGTCAACTGGATGAACAGGCTTGATAAGAAATACGGTTTTGATGAGGAGTAATAATTAAAAGCAATAGTAGAATGTCTGTACAACTTTGGACCTATCTTATGGTAGGTATAACCTTTACATTATATATAGGAATTGCGATATTGTCTCGCGCTGGATCGACAAAAGAGTTTTATGTAGCGGGTGGAGGAGTTTCTCCGCTAGCCAATGGAATGGCGACTGCTGCAGATTGGATGTCAGCGGCCTCTTTTATCTCCATGGCAGGTTTAATCTCTTTTATTGGCTTTGATGGATCTGTTTACTTGATGGGTTGGACGGGAGGCTATGTTCTTCTGGCGCTTTTATTAGCACCCTATCTAAGAAAATTTGGCAAGTTTACTGTACCAGATTTTATTGGAGAGCGTTATTATTCTAAGACAGCAAGAATCGTAGCAGTCTTATGTGCTCTTTTAGTTTCCTTTACTTATGTAGCAGGGCAGATGCGAGGGGTGGGTGTTGTTTTTTCTCGTTTCCTTGAGGTAGATATCAATACTGGGGTGATTATAGGAATGATCATTGTTTTGTTCTATGCCGTTTTAGGGGGAATGAAGGGGATTACTTATACCCAAGTAGCGCAATATTGTGTTTTGATTTTTGCCTTTATGGTTCCAGCGATTTTTATTTCTATTCAAATGACAGGGAGTCCTATTCCGCAATTAGGGATGGGAGCAAAAGGGGCAGATGGTGTCTATCTATTAGAAAAGTTGAATGGATTATCAACTGAACTGGGTTTTGCCGAATATACCAAAGGGACTAAATCTACCTTAGATGTCTTTGCCATAACAGCCGCCTTGATGGTTGGAACAGCCGGACTACCACATGTTATTGTTCGTTTTTTTACCGTTAAGCGAGTGCGTGATGCGAGAAAATCTGCGGGGCTAGCGTTATTGTTTATTGCAATTTTATACACTACTGCTCCAGCAGTGGCGGTCTTTGCCAGAATAAATCTAATTAATACGGTGAGTAATCAGCCTTATGCTAATATGCCTGCATGGTTTTCAAATTGGGAAAAAACAGATTTATTGACTTTTGAAGATAAAAATGGAGACGGATTAATCCAATATGTTGCGCCTCCCGAAATAAATGAACTAACCGTTGATCGCGATATTATGGTACTAGCAAATCCAGAGATAGCGAATTTACCTGCTTGGGTTATTGCGCTTGTGGCTGCTGGGAGTCTTGCCGCGGCTTTATCTACTGCTGCGGGGCTGTTACTAGTGATCTCTGCTTCTGTCTCCCACGATTTGATCAAGAATGTATTTAATCCTAACATCAGTGAGAAACAAGAATTGATTGCGGCTCGACTTTCAGCTGTTGGAGCTGTTGTTGTTGCGGGATATTTTGGGATTAATCCACCTGGCTTTGTAGCGGCAGTTGTGGCCTTAGCCTTTGGTTTAGCCGCTGCTTCAATTTTCCCTGCGATCATTATGGGAATTTTTAATAAGAAGATGAATAAAGAAGGGGCCATTACTGGAATGGTTGTAGGAATTTCTTTGATGCTTTTCTATATGCTTAAATTTAAGTTTGGCGTTTTTGATGGTGGAAAAGCTGCTGTTGCTGGACTTAAAACACAATGGTGGTTTGGGATATCTCCAGAAGGTTTTGGAAGTATGGCCATGTTGATTAATTTTGTTGTTTCATTTATTGTGAATCGCTTTACCGCTCCTGTGCCAGAGGTAGTCCAGGAAATTGTTGAAAATATTCGCATTCCCAGTGGAGCTGGAAAAGCAAGTCATTGATTTTTCTTTTCCAAAACAACACTGCCCTTTAATTTGATCGCATAATTGCTTTCGCTACAAGGCATAAAAAAGGCGCGTAAAACGCGCCTGTATTTCGATTGAATAAAAGCTTATAAAGCTTCAATCATTTTAGTGATTTTTGTTTTTTCTTCTTCTGCTAGTTCAGCATCAACTAAGATACGACCACTGTACTCATCTGTGATGATTTTTTGGCGAGAAGCAATTTCCATTTGAACTTGTGGTGGAATAGTAAAGAATGATCCTCCAGAGGCACCACGTTCTACTGCAACTACTGCTAATCCATTTTTGACATTAGAACGAATGCGTTTGTAAGCATTGATTAAACGATCTTCAATTTTAGCTTCAAATTTACTCGATTGCTCAATCAAGAGAGTTTCTTCTTTTTCAGTCTCTTTCATGATTTCATCAAGCTCGTTCTTTTTAGCATCGAGGTGCTTTTGCTTATCTGCAATTTGTGCATTGAGCGTTTCGATGGTTTCTTTTTTTAGCTCGGTTTTAGCTTTAATCTCTTTGATCTTCTTTTCAGCTAATTCAATTTCAAGCTTTTGAAACTCTTCTTCTTTTACGATAGAGTTGTATTCTCTGTTGTTACGCACATTATTGAGCTTATCAGCATATTTTGTTATGAGCTCTTTTGCTTCTTCAATATTATTTTTGAATGCTTTGACAGAAGTGTCAAACTCAGCAAGATCGTTGTTGAGTTTTTCTAATTTATCAGACATGCCTTGAATTTCATTGTCAAGGTCTTCTACTTCCAAAGGAAGTTCTCCACGAACGTTTCTGATTTCGTCAATTCTTGAATCAATTATTTGTAGATCAAAAAGCGCTCTTAGCTTTTCTTCAACGGAGATTTCTTTTTTTTTGGCCATAATTTAGAAATACTTAACTGGGTTGGTATTCTCTTCTGAGAAAGTGAAGGCAAAATTAGGGATTTTTTTTGTAAGATACTCGTGTATTATCCTTTTTGTGAACTGCTCTGTTTCATAGTGTCCTGCATCTACCAACAGTAAGCCTTTTTCAGCTTTAAAAAAATCGTGATATTTTAAATCTGCTGTGACAAGGGCATCTGCTCCTTGTGCTTTAGCAGCCTCAATGCAAAAACTTCCAGAGCCTCCAAGTACTGCCACTGTTTTAATGTTTGTTTGCTCATACTTGCTATGGCGAATATAAGGTACCTTAAGGTTTTTTTTGACCAGCTTTAAAAAACTGTTTATATCCATTGGGCTTTCTAATTCTCCGATACTACCTAAACCTACATTGGGATGTTGATTTTCTATGGCCACTAATTCATAAGCGATTGTTTCATAGGGATGAGCAGCTTTAAGCGCACTCATGACAGCGTTTTTTACATGTTTAGGGATGATCACATTGATTTGTTCTTCTTTCACATGTGTCATCTTATCTTTTTGGCCAATTGCAGGAGTGCTATTTTCATGGGGCAAGAACCTTCCCTTACCTTCAATAGCAAACGAACAGTGGCTATAATTCCCTAGATTACCAGCACCTGCATCGTGTAAAGCTTTAAGAAGTTTTTCCTTATCAGAAACAGGGACATAGGTAGTTAAGTGAAAAAGACTGTTTTTTTGGGGAATCAAAATGCGTTGTTTTGTCAATGACAACAGCTGCCCCAAATGATAACTTATACCAAATTCGTGATTGTCTAAAGCAGTGTGAAGCGCATAGATTGCAATTTTATTTCCGATGGCTTTTAGCACGGTTTGTTCTACATAGTTTTTACCAGTGAGTGAGGTTAATCCCTTAAATATAATGGGATGAAAGCAAACAATTAAATTACAATTATTTGCAATGGCTTCCTCTACAACTGCGACAGTAACATCGTGTGTGATTAAGGCTGCTGTACAAGACCTGTTTTTATCGCCGACTAAAAGTCCCACATTATCAAAGTCTTCTGCATAGGTTGTGGGGGCCCATTCTTCAAGGATTTGTATGATTTGATTTATTTTCATCAAGTTCTTTTTCTGGAGATCAAATTTTCTCTACATAAGTGTATCTTTACGAAGATAAGCATATAATCACAATGAGCATTTTTCGTTTTCTACTGTTTCCCTTTGCAATCGTTTATATGTTATTTACTAGCTTGAGGAATGTATTTTTTTCTTGGGGTATTTTTAAAGAGCAAACGTATGACGTCCCCGTTTTAGGGATTGGGAATCTTTCAACAGGTGGGACAGGTAAATCTGTAGCGATTAATTATTTTATCGAGCAGTATAAATCAAAGTTTGCTGTTAATGTTTTGAGTAGAGGCTATGGTCGACTTTCTAAAGGATTTCAATTGGGATCTTCAACTTCGACAGTGAATGATATTGGTGATGAACCTTTGATGTTCTTAAAACAGCATACAGACATTAGAGTAGGGGTGTGTAACAGCAGGAGAAAAGGAATGGAAAAACTTTTGGAATTACCCTGGTCCAATAAGTCTCCAGTTTATTTGTGGGACGACTGTTATCAGCATCGATGGGTAAAACCTTCTTTTATGTTATTATTGACTACTTTCGATCAACCTTTTACCAGAGATTATTTATTACCCGTTGGGAATTTGAGAGAACTTTCTGAAGGGATGTCTAGAGCCGACGCTATTATTGTCACAAAATGTCCCAAAGATATTTCGGGATCACAAAAAAAAGCATTCAAGGAGCGTCTTCAACTAGGGAGTCATCAAAGTTTATTTTTTTCCAAGATACGTTATGCAAATTATATCATTAATAGTGAACGAAGAATGTCTTTATGGATCTTAGAAAAAATCTCTTTTGTTTTAGTGACAGGGATTGCAGATCCCTCTCAGCTACTTGATTTTCTCAATGGAAGATTTTTAGAATTTGAGCATATCAAATTTAGTGACCATCATATTTTTAGTGATAAAGATATAGAGAAGATCAAAGTTAAAAGCAATGGTCGTATGGTATTAACCACTCAAAAGGATTATGTGAGGTTGTCTCCTAAATTTAATTCAGATCTTCTATTTTGTCTTCCTATAGAAATGGAAATTGAAGATGAGAAGCAAGAAGACTTAAACGCTTTGGTAGCAAGTAAACTGGGAATAGATTAGTGAATGTGTTTGTGGGCTTTATATGAAGAACGAACAAGCGCACCACTCTCAACATATCTAAAACCTAGGTCTTTTCCAATCGCTTCGTATTTCGCAAACTGTTCTGGTGTAATGAATTCTTTTACCCCTAGATGTTTTTTACTTGGCTGAAGGTATTGTCCAATAGTCACTACATCAACCTCCGCATTGCGTAAATCGTGTAGCGTTTCAATCACTTCTTCTTCTCTTTCTCCTAAGCCTAGCATGATTCCTGACTTTGTTCTATTAATTCCTTGATCTTTAAGGTATTTTAGAACAGCCATGCTTTGATCATATTTAGCTTGAATACGTACCTCTCTGGTCAATCGTCTCACGGTTTCAATGTTGTGAGAGACTACTTCTGGATGAACTGCAACGATGCGATCTAAATTGCGTTCATTGCCCTGGAAATCTGGAATTAGGGTTTCAAGTGTAGTCGTGGGGTTCATACGACGAATGGCATTAACGGTTTCTCCCCAAATGATTGAACCACCATCTTTTAAATCATCTCTATCGACAGAAGTAATAACAGCATGTTTGATTTTCATCAGCTTGATAGAGCGCGCCACTTTTTCTGGCTCTTCCCAATCGACCGTATCTGGACGTCCTGTCTTTACTCCACAAAAACCACAAGAACGGGTACAAACATTTCCTAAAATCATGAATGTTGCTGTACCTTCTCCCCAGCATTCTCCCATATTGGGACAGCTTCCAGAGGTACAAATGGTGTGGAGGTCATATTTATCTACTAATCCACGTAATTCGGTGTATTTCTTTCCAGTGGGTAGTTTTACCCTTAACCATTTAGGCTTTTTAGTAAGAGGTTGTGCTTTAATTTCAGTCGACATAATACATTCTTTCGGTACAAATATACAAACTTATACGGCTAGATATAGAAAGCCTATAGCAAAAAGAATAAGGAATATTAAACCAAGAATACTCAGGAAAATCAGCCCTTTACCGGGTTGGTCTTTTTTAGGCATTTGATCGCTTGTAACCAATTTTAAATTGAGATAGGCATAAAATGGCGCTGTGATAAAAGAAAGTATTGTAGCGATTTGAACAAGCGTCCCCATTTCACTTAAAAGGAAAGTGAAGATGCCAATCGTTCCAATAGTTAAGAGAATAATCCAAAACTGATAGTTTAAAAAAGGCAATTTTAAAAATAGGAGTGAACTGGTTTTTTCCATTGCTCTGGGAGAAGCGTCTAGTGTGGTTAAGGTAGTGCTAAACATGGTGGTAAATGCGGCTATTGCAATAAATATATAAAAAGACTCCCCTAGTGTTAAGGTATATAAATCAATGAGTTGATTTGCAAAAACACCGCCAGAATCAGAAAAACTTGTTCCAGAGCCATACATCACATAAGTACCCAATCCCATAAAGCACATCCCAAGTAGAATGGTGATGATATATCCTATATTATAATCAAAAAGGCCCTCTTTCAAACTGATTTTTTTGTCCTTATTTTTTTCTAATGCCCAAAGGGATTGCCATACCGATATATCTAATGGAGCGGGCATCCAACCCATAAATGCAGCTAAAAAAAGAATGGAAGATCCTTGTGGAAAAACTTGAGTAAAAGAGACGCTTTCTTGACTTTGGCCTACGGCCAAAAAAACAGCAATAACGGTACTCAAGGTTAATATAATAATGATCCATTTAATGATTTTATCCAAAATGCTAAAGCTTCCCATCCATAAAATAAACAGGCAAACCAAGGTGATCAGTATCGACCATGTTACTAAATCAAGGGTAATGCCAAATAATATAGAAGCCAGGGAAGCAGTCACAATGGTTACAGCTGTTTGTATGGTGAACATTGTAGCTAAACTTAGAAAAAAGAACATCCATAAATAAGTTTTTCCCAGTTGAGCATAACCATCTAATAAACTTTTGTGGGTGGCAAGTGCATAGCGAGCACCAAATTGAAAAAAAGGATATTTGAATAAATTAGATAAGGCTAATGCCCATAAAAGTCCCCAGCCAAAATCTGCTCCTGCACGGGTAGATTGAACTAAATGAGAAACCCCTATTGCAGCCCCTGCAAACAATAATCCCGGGCCTAGTTTTTTTAATGATTCAATCATTTTTCATTTATTTTTTCGGCCAATACTTTCTTGGCTCTTAGAAGGGTTACTTTAACTGTATTAATAGGTAAGCTAGTTTTCTGGGCAATGTCTTTGTAAGATAATTCTTCAAAATAGCGCAAACGCAGCACTTTGGCATAAATAGGTTTTAATACTTTTATTTTTTCAATAAGTGCTTTTAAATTCTGATTAATAATCAATAAATCCTCTGGAGAGGGATTGTCGTCAGAAAGATCTTTAAGGTGTCTTTTATCAATCGAAGTGACGTCTAGTTGTCCCTTAACATTTGAGCTGCGATGATGGTCAATTTGAAGATTTTTAGAAATACTAATCAGCCAAGTCTTAAAATTGTATTCCCGTTTAAAGGTGTCGATTTTATCAAAGGCTTTTGCTAGTGTCTTTAGGGCGAGTTCCTCGGCTAAAATATCGTCTTGTAATTGTTTTAACAAATAGCCATAGACATATTCCCAGTGTGCATCGAATAATACTGCAAAAGCTTTTTGGTTGTTTTGCTTGGCAAGTTCAATAGCTTGGTCAATTTCTTTGGTATTCATTAAGAACGAATATACTCAAAAAAACGCTGTGCTTTACGGTTTAAGCGTTCTGTGCCTCGGGGTTTTTACAGTCTTGTTCTTCGGGGAGTTTTCCGCAAAAACCACAGGCTTCTCCTTTTTTGTTTAAAAAGGGACTTTGACTGGCACAAGTTCCAGCAAATTTTCCGTCTTTTTTTACAATGATTTTGATGGCGATTCCGGCGAATGCCAATCCTAACAAGACAATACTAATGAGCACTAATTCCATAGGGTAAAAATAAAGTTTTCTAACGAATTCTATGCATAATATTTGATTTCATTAAAACAACCATCTATTACGTCTTATAACCACTTTCGCTATTAAACACTACCACCTTTTACTTCTTGGTGGGTGTTGAGTAATCATTTTTCGAGATTTATGTATTCATTACTATATCGAGTCGTTTATGAATTTAAAATCTTCACCTCATTCCTAAGCATATTTTAAGAAAACACCTCTATCGTGTTCAAAAGCTATCCAATAAATATTATGAATTTAGACTGGCAGATAAACATGTCATTCCAAGTTATGAATATCCAGAATATGTGCGCATTAACAATTTTGGCGATAAAAAGACTGGCTGGCTTACCCATAATCCAGTCAAAGTAAAAATAAGTTTAACCGGAGAAATCTCTTTAATGAATGTATAGATGATCAATTAAGATAGCTTTCTTT
>JAKMGK010000113.1 GCA_022424955.1 Flavobacteriaceae bacterium | reverse complement strand
ACTTCACAGAGGCTGAAATTTCAAGTATAGGAATATCATTTTTTTTAATTGGTAATATCATTCTTTTGGGTAAAATATTTTATAAAAACAAATAACTACTCCTTTACTTCTGCTGTAAGTTTGTTTGGACTTCCTTTGGGGAGTAGCATTATTTTGTTAGTGTTTACTAATGAGCCTTATCTGAATCTTAATTATATTCTACAGATATTTCATCTCCATTATTTAAATTAAGAATACTATCATCACATAGTTCATTTATTATTGATATTAAATCATTTGTCACACCAAGATTTACTTTTTTAATGTTTTTAATTCCATTTGGATGAACAAATTTTATTGGCTTTGGGTCAATATTAAAATAAGTCATAAAAAAAGGTATGTCTATGTTTGATGGAAAAAGTAATTTCCATTTTAAATGTCTTCCTTTAGGGTCTAATCGTTGACTTTTAGTTTCAAAAAATTTTTCATTATACTTATTTAGAATCTTTATTTCTTTTAAAAAATCCTTTTCATAATTTTCAAGGCAAATCCCAAAAAAACCTTTTTTAGATCCTTCCCAAAAATTAAATCGATCCAACAAAAACCCTTTTCCAATTATTCTTAAAACGAATCTTTCAATTAATGAAATAGGTGCTTTTTCGATTAGCTCAATGTAAGGCCCCTTAGAGAAATATATTAATGCATTTTTTGGGTTATGTTTTGAACCGAACTCTACATTAAATCCTTTCTCTTTAAAACTATTAACTGATTCGTGTAAATTATCGACCTTGTATAATAAGTGGCTTAATTTCATTTTTTAATTTACAAATTAAACACCAATAACCTCAAATACTCTTTAAACTAAGATTACGTTTATGTGATTCTTCCATTAGTTTTTTCTTCTGATTAGCATCTAATGTTATGTTAATACTTTCTTTCATTTTTGTTTTCCATTTTCCATTAGCCTTATTTCTTTGTTTAGTACAAACCTTGTCAGAGTAGATATGTTCATACCCATTTCACTAGCAAGTTTCTTGTAGTTTATAATTTCATTTTTTGATACTCTTACGTGAAGGGTGTATTCTTTTTCAAATCCATTCATAAATATTTATTTTTTCAATTTTAATCCTTAAACAGCTCTGCCGAAGCGACACAAGAGTGATAATTAAACATAGTAATCCCCTTACTGCTCTTATGCAGTTTTTTGAATTTCTACTTACATTTCCTCTGACCAGTAAGTTCTCATCCCCAATATCAGATTTATAGTAAGTCCATTTTCACAGGGTTGGCCACAATTGAAATCAGCTGTAAACCAATGCTGTAATTGAGCTAGAGTACAATTCACGATGGGGTAAAATGGGGGTGTTTTGTTAGGGGTATTAAGAGGGATATAGGATAAATATTTTATATGTTATTCATTCTCTGTATCTTAGAAGTATTATTAACCATAAACCAATTAGAATGAATTCAAAATTACTTTTCCGTTTAGACGGTATTATTTTACTTATTAACGGTTTTGCAGCTGCTTTTGCATCTAAACTATTTTTAGAGGGAGCTGGGATGACTCTGGATGCAGATGGCTTAACCACAGCACAAGCATTTGGAGCAGCTTTAATAACAACGGGGATTACTGTTTTTAGAATACCTTCATTTGTGGGGAAAATGAAACAAGCTATTGACACCGTAATTCTTGGACATTTAACTTTTGTAATATTAATAGGGGTCCATTTAATGAATGGACAAGCAGAAGGGCCAACACCTTTGATTAATCTAGTATTGAACCTTTTATTCATCATTCTTTATTTTAGTAAAAGGAACAAAGGCTAACAAGTCAATGAGTAAAGATTGTTAATAAACTCCTCGGTATTTGTGAACTCATAAGGCAGAAAATGCAAACCTTCTCATGCTCAGGCTACTTTTTCAATTATTCTTTATCTATTAATAAAATAACATTAACCATAAATCAATTTAAAATGAAGAAATCCATTTTATTACTACTCTTATTTTCTCTAAGTTTTATTTGTTGTGATTACAATCCTAACTATGAATCAAACTTAGCAAAAGCTAAAAAAACATTTGAACTTTTTCAGGCTGAAGATATAGAAGCTCAAATGTCTCTATTTTCAGATGAGCTTGTTTACACACCTCCTACATATGGCGCTAAGGACATGTCAAAAGAGGAGTTTAAATCATTATTACAAATGTACCATGCAGCTTTCGATGATATAGTTTATACACCCGAGGTATGGCTCCCTGGAACCGATGATAAAGGTAAACTCGATGGAAGTGTTAGATCATACGGCACATGGAACTCAAAAGATGCAAAAACCGGGAAAGAAACAACACCACTTAGAAGTTATCACTTCTTCAATTTTAATGCCGAAGGGGAAATTATAGCGCAAGGTGACTTTTTTGATGCTACAGGATTACTTGCTTCAGTAGGGTTAACAAATACTTTAATTAATCATAAAGATGAATTAATTAATGTGGTCAACATGTCAACAAATGTTTCTGATGATGAGGTTCAAGCCTTCGCAAAAAAATATCAATCTTTAGTCAACAATCTAGAGACGTCTTCTTTAAGCTTTCGTTTTTCAAAATCTGGAAAAAATAAAGTAACATTGATTGAAAGATATATTAATTCAGAAGCTGTACTTCTTCACATTAAAAACATTTCACCTGGTGGTGAGATTTCTAAAGATTTTGAAGAGTTCCAAAGAGTTTTCAGTATTAACAACATGACACTTTATGGGAATGCGTCTGATGATTTAAAAAAAGCTATTGAGCCATTTAATATTAAAACTAAATTTGTACCAGTAATTACTGGCTACAGCAGATAAAATAAGTCTCCTTAACAAGCAAAAGCCCTCCCAAGAAGTGGAGGGTTTTTCTTTTACACCAATGAGGACAACACAAATCCACTTTAATTCATTGATAAAGCAACCTTTATTCCAAACACACGGGTAGCATTATCTCTCAGAGGAAAAGCCTACGATGTCAGAATGATCAATCATCCCTAATTCAACCCCAACACGAAAAAAGCTAGACACTGAGTATTCATTAAAATCAATACTGGTGTGTGCAACAGTCAAAACACCACTGATAACTTTACATGCAACTTTCGTTACTTCCTGAAGCATTGCAAAGTCTCGGTAGTATTGAGGTAAAGGCTGCTTACCCTTGGCTTGTCTTTTTTCTATCTTGTTTTGTAAAAACGTATCGACCAGACTGCTGATTGAAGGAATAACCCTATCATACTCTTCATTTAATTTGCTTGTTAGCAGAGACAATGAAATCTCGTAAGTAACCTTGTATCGATCTGCATTTGAAAAGTGATAAGACGCGATAGACGGTTCGAGGAAAACAAGAATCCTAGAAATTTCTAGACGGTCACTCAAACAACGTGTTATTGCAGAGATACCTTTTTGTAAATAAAACTTGACATTTTAAATATTTCACTTATTTTTGTCAAATAAACTTTACGTTATGAAAGCAGAAAGAAAAAAACGCACCTTACAATTAGCCTTTTGGACGTGGACATGGGTCGCGACCCTTGCCTTAGCCACTTTTGGACCCATATTCTTATGGAAAGAAAATAAAAGCTTAACGATTATTGCGATTATCGTGAACTTAATTAATGGCGGATTAATGGTTTTAGCCAATGTGAAATTGTTTCGCCAATATGACGAACTCGAACAAAAAATTCATTCCGAAGCTATGGGTCTCACACTGGGCGCAACAGTTATCCTAGGCTTGAGTTACTCCCTATTAGACCAAACCAACTTGATCAAAAGCGATGCAGAAATTGGCCCTTTGGTCCTATTTATCGGTGTCACTTATTTGATAAGCTTATTAATCAACAGAAAGAAGTACTTATGAAAAATAAAGTGCGACAATTGCGGAAAGAAAAGGGCCTAACCCAAGAACAGCTCGCAGAAATTATAGGCGTTTCACGCCAAACCATTAATGCCATTGAAAAAGAAAAATTTGATCCCAGCTTACCCACAGCATTTAAAATGGGACAGTTGTTTGAACGGCCCATCGAAGATTTTTTTCTTTTTGAAGAATAGATATTTTTACTTTTAGCGTGCAATTTATAATCGTTTGAAAATCATTTTTTATATTTTAGGATAACCATAAGCCATTTAAAATAAAAAAACTACTATAATAAGGTTAACCCTCACGCAAAAGGCTATTCAACCGTTTTAACCTGGGAGGGATTTGATAAACTTTCTGAAGCAATGAATCACCTTTCGTATGGAGGAAGCATTGATCAATCTATTTTAGACAAGACTAAAATGAACGAGATTAATCAAGATGGATTTAATACCCGTGCAGTGATGGAAATAATAAGCTTTGCCAAGAAACCCTAACTTTATCTTTCCTGATTTTGCTAAAAACCCCCTTGTTTTCAAGGAGGTTTCTTTTTTAAACAATGAGGGAAATTTTAAAACAGGGTTTTGTATCTTATCAATCCCGCTTTAAACTAACAATATTTAACAATGATTCTAAAAGACGATCCCCGACTAAATCCATCGCTTGCACTCGCTTTAAAACAATTTGGGATGGATGAAGAAGCCCCAGGACCACCCTTGAGCATAAAGGATCCTCAAGAGGTAAAATTAGGGTTTATCGCTGCAGCAGAGCCTTTATATCAAGCCCTGTCTACTATGATTTTCAAATCCTTAGCCCTACCCGGTACTGTTGTCGAAAAAACACAGGTAATTCAAGGAGAAGATGGTAATGAAATCTCACTATATATTAGTCACCCTCAAGGGGTAAAAGAAAACCTCCCTGCTGTGCTTCATTTACACGGGGGTGGAATGGCCCTTTTAACTGCTGCAGATCCCAATTATGTGCACTGGCGACAAACATTGGCGGCAAAGGGTTTAGTGGTGATTGGAGTAGAGTTTAGGAATATTGGCGGAATACAAGGAAATCACCCTTTCCCCGCTGGACTTAACGACTGTTATACCGCCTTAAAATGGGTGAACGATCAAAAAGAAGCTTTAGGGATTTCGCAAGTAATCGTTTCTGGGGAATCTGGAGGAGGAAATCTAAGTCTAGCAACCACCCTAAAAGCAAAAAAAGAAAATGCCCTCCAACTCATCGACGGAGTTTTCGTACAATGCCCCTATATTTCAAACCAATATGCTGAACCCGCAAAAAGTTCACTCCCCTCATTAGTCGAAAATGATAAATACGTGATTAATCTTGAAGCCATGAACGTAATGGCGTCTATGTATGACGGGCCTTCAAGTAAAAATCCTTTAGCTTGGCCATATTATGCTAAAACAGCAGATTTAGAAGGACTACCACCCCATGTTATTCTGGTCAACGAACTTGATCCTTTAAGAGACGAAGGCATTGCCTACTACAACCAATTAAAAGCTGTAGGCGTTAAATCAGAGCAAAAAGTACTAAAAGGAACGATACATGCTGCAGAGGGGCTTTTCCCTGCTCACCTTCCAGAAATACATCAGGACGTTCAAGAACACATTAAACGCTTTGCAGAAAGCCTTTAAAAAAAAGATTAATCCAAAAAAATTAGCTTAATTTCTTAAAGAAGAAATCATCGCGAATAGTTCTGCAGAAAAATAACTGTTCAATTTTTCTTATATTGTTGATAATTAACCATCAACTAATTTAAAATAAAAAAAACTCCTTTTTCTAGTCTTTTGCCTATGTTTTTTTGTCAATTAAGCACAAAAAGATAGCAGTCGTTTTGTTTACGAACTACATTTTGAACCCAGCCCAATGGCCTCTGTCGTAGAGGCAGAAAAACAATTTTTCTATTTCTATGATGGCTTTAAAAAAAGTCAGTATAGTACAGAGGTAATTGCCTTACAACACCATACCGGTGACAAGTTTGACTACAAGATTTTAGCCTTTGCAAATGACTGGGATGTGCTTGACGACATGATGGTCGAAGCGCAAACTTATTTTGCTAAAATGGATCCCAGCATGATGACTGCAGCATGGAAAATCTCCCATACAGGGGATGCCATCTATGCTGTAAGAAGAAGTGCAGAAGAGGGATACATTTCTCAATAAGCTCTTTGAAAGAAGACAGGATTGCAAATTTTAAGTAGGTTGAAAACCACTAATCAACTAGAACCCTCCTGCTTTAGGAGGGTTATTAATTTCGTGTTATCTTTAAAAAAAGCAATTGGATGAAAAATTATTTCACTAAAAAAAGAATTTTATTACTGCTTTTGCTCTTCTTGCTATTGCTTATTTGGGTAGAATTAGGCGTGGGAATACTGGGAAGTCCCTGGGCAGGGAACTAGCTTAATATTGATGCTTCCCACTGATCCAGCCTCTATGACCTAAAATACTTTGCGCAGAATCTGCAGCAGGTCCTTCTAATTGAGTCCCCATGGAATCATTCCACCGATTGAGATAGCCAAACAATGCGACCACTCCCATGATTTCTACAATTTCTGCTTCTTCCCAGTATAGACGTGCCTTTTCGGCGATAGTATCGTTAACCGCATTAGGGACTTGAGATGCAGCGATCGCAAGATCAAAAGCTGCCCGCTCCCCTTCGGTAAATGCAGCATAGGTTTTGTACTCCCAAATATGATTCATTCGATCTTCAGAAGAACCATAACGTTCTGCCGCACGAATGGCATGGGCTTCACAATAACGACAGCCGGTCGTCATACTAGAGAGATAGGCAATTTCTCTTTTTAAAGCACTGCTTACTCTCCCTTTATTCTCCATTACCGCTTGATTCATTTCAAGAAATGCTCTTGCTATACGAGGTCGATGCATCATGGTAAATAAACTATTGGGGGTAAAGCCTAGGGTTTCTTCATAAAAACGCGCCATTTCTTCGGCCTGTGGTGTTGCGTTGCGATCTAAAGGGGAGACGAGTGGTTGTTTCATATTAAGTGGTTTAATCTATTGAAAAATGAAAATGAGTGGACGATTTAAAAGGAACTTCTGGCCTTAAAACGGTAGAAGGAAAATGGCTTTGATTAGGACTATCTGGATAAGCCTGGGTTTCTAAACAAACGGCTCCGTAGGCGACAAAAGGTGCTTCTAAATGATTCGCTGTATACAATTGCATCCCAGGTGATGTAGTGTGAACTTGCATTTTTCTTCCGCTTTGCGGATGATATAGCGCGGCTACTCTTTTTAACCGGTTTGTTTCTAATGCTAAACAATAACAATGATCAAAACCATTTCCCTTAGTCAATTGCTCATGAGATTGCTTGATGGCACTGCCAATATCTTGTGTTGTTGTAAAATCAAAAGGAGTGTTTTTTACAGCTATCATCTCTCCGCTAGGAATCATATTTTTATCTACCGCTAAAAAATGCTTGGCCTGTATTGCTAATTGATGATCTAAACAATCTTGCTGTGGATTCCCTGATAAATTAAAATAACTATGTTGTGTTAAGTTTAATACGGTGGGGCGATCTGTATGGGCTAGATAGTCCACCATTAAAGTGTTTTGTTCTGTTAGACGATAAGTAACTTGTGTGGTAAGTTTACCTGGATATCCCTCTTCCATATGGGGACTAATATGGGTTAAAATTAAACCAACTCCTTCCTTTGTAATGTCTTCTTGAACAGTCCAAATGGCTTTGTGAAACCCTTTTTCTCCACCGTGTAGGTGATGCTCTCCATGATTTTGAGCCAATGTATATGTTGTCCCATCAAGGGAAAATTTTCCATGAGCAATTCGGTTGCCATAGCGGCCAATAAGCGCACCAAAATAAGGGCTTTTTTCTTCGTAATCACGCAGATTATCAAACCCTAAAACACAGTTTTCAAGCTGTTTCTCTCGATCTGGGAGAGATAAGCGTCGAATAATCCCTCCATAATTGAGAACCTCAACCTCTAATCCGTTATGATTGCTTAATGTATAGGCTTTAACTGCTTGACCATTTTTGAGTTTTCCAAAATAATCGCTTGTAATCTTAGGGTTCATCTGTCTAAAATACGGGATATTATGGCATAAAAAAAGGCGATGTTAAACATCGCCTTTTTTAAGTGTAAAATAATCTTAAGCTTGCGCCTTAAATGCTTTAAGCTTCTCAATTAACTGTGGTACAACCTCAAATGCATCACCCACGATACCATAATCGGCTGCTTTAAAAAAAGGTGCTTCGGGATCATTATTGATCACGACTTTCACCTTAGAAGAATTAATTCCTGCTAAGTGCTGGATTGCTCCAGAGACACCAATGGCGATATATAAGTTTGACGCGACTGGCTTTCCTGTTTGTCCCACGTGTTCGCTGTGCGGACGCCAACCCATATCTGAAACAGGTTTTGAACATGCCGTTGCTGCCCCCAAGGTACTGGCTAGGTCTTCAATTAGGTGCCAGTTTTCTGGACCTTTTAATCCACGACCACCAGAAACAACTACCTCTGCATCTGCAATGGTAACTTTATCTGTTGCTTTATCGACAGATTCAACCGTAATGGCTGAAGTGGCTAAACCAGGGGCGAAATCTTCTACAGTACATGCAGTAGTATTTTCCACTAATCCAAAGGCGTTATTGGATACCCCAATGATTTTTATCTCAGAAGAAATTTCGGTTTGGGTAAAGGCTTTATTGGTAAAAGCAGAACGCTTTACCGTAAAAGGAGAAAGGCTGGAAGGAGCCGCAACAACATTGGTTGCATATCCCGCCTCTAATCCTATGGCTAATAATGGAGTTAAATAGCGACTGTCGGCGCTTGAACTTACGACTACCACTTTGGCGGCAGCTTCAGAAGCAGCGTGCTGGATTCCACTAGCATATATTTTAGCGTCAAAGTTTCCATCAACAGTGATGTTCATTACTTTGCTTACTCCATAGTTCCCTAAGGCATCAGCATCTGCAACATTAAAGGTTACCGCAATTACTTCTGTTCCCATTTGGTCGGCGACAGCTTTCCCATATGAGGCTACTTCAAAAGCAACTTTTTTTAATTTTCCTCCTTCGGATTCGGCATAGACTAATACAGACATCTTCTCTACTTTTTTATGGTTAAATTACTTTTGCTTCGTTGTGTAATAGCTCGATTAATTGATCGACATTATCAGCGTCAACTAACTTCACTTCCCCTTTAGGGGCTGGTTTTTCGAATTTAATCGTTGTTGATGAAGCAGCTGCTCCATTTGGCTCGATTACTTCTAAGGGCTTTTTACGAGCCATCATAATCCCACGCATATTGGGGATTTTTAAATCACTTTCTTCCACTAAACCTTTTTGCCCACCAATGACTAGCGGCAAATTAGTTGTAACGGTTTCTTTTCCGCCGTCAATCTCGCGAATCGCAGTTGCTTTGTCTCCGTCTATTTCTAAACCAACACAGTTGTTGACATAGCTCGTCTCTAGCATGGCTGCAATCATTCCTGGAACCATTCCCCCGTTATAATCAATGGATTCTCTTCCTGCAATAATTAAATCGTATGAATTGTTTTGGATCACCGCTACAATTTCTTTGGCCACCTGGGTGGCATCTATTGCTTCATTATTTACACGTATTGCTTTATCTGCTCCAATGGCTAATGCTTTTCTAAGGGTAGATTCTGTTTCTGCTCCTCCCACATTAATCACATCCACTTCTGCTCCATCTTTCTCTTTTAACCACATGGCACGTGTTAAACCAAATTCATCATTTGGATTAATAATGTACTGCACTCCTGCGGTATCAAATTTTGTGTCATTCTCTACAAAATTGATTTTTGAGGTGGTGTCGGGTACATGGCTAATACATACGAGTACTTTCATATCCTTTTATTTAGGGTTGATACATTTTTCTTCTTTCCAAAAGTAAACTATTATTCTTGCATAATAAAATCCTTTGATTAATTTTTTTTCAGTTAAATAAAATATAACAGTTTGTGTTTTTTATAACCTCTTGGGTTAACGAGAAAACTTATTTTCAAATAATACCGCGAAAATAATGAGGGTCCCGCCTATATAAACGCCCCAGTGAGGAATTTCATTGAGGAAAAGGTAGGCGATTAGAATTCCATATAACGGATTGATACTCGACATCAAACTCGCCGTAGTAACCGTAAAATATTTCAGGCTATGCAAAAAAAGACTATGTCCTATAACGGTGGTAAAGAGGGCTAAGAAAAGTAAGGCCCACCAAAAGGAAATACTCATTTCAAATTTTTCAAAAGACACAAAGGGGAGGAAACAAAGTGCAATAATAACTACTTGAAATAACATTAATTGCAAACCGCTTTGTTCTTGCGCCGCTCCCTTCAAAAGGAGGTTTCGCATGGCATAACAGAAAGCTGAAAAAATTCCTATAGCGAGTGCCCCCCCATGGGTTTGTGCAAGGGCAAAAGAAGGGACTAAAAAATAAACGCCCAAAAGGGTTAATCCCCCCACAAATAAGTGACGCTTTTGGAAACGAGTTTTAAAAAATAAGGGCTCTAAAAAAGCGGTAATGACTGGGTATGTAAATAATGAAAGCATTCCTATGGCAACATTAGACCACTGTAAGGCATAAAAATAAGTGACCCAGTGGGTTCCCATAAAGAGTCCGGCAAGAATTAATTTAGGCTCCCATTGAAAAACAGCCCCTAGAGATTGCTTCCCTAATTTCAATATTACAATTAGTAAAGGAATCGCAATAAGGCTGCGCCAAAAAATACTAACCTCTGGCGGAAGAGCAATCCACCTACCAAGTACTCCAGAGGTACTGATAAACAAAACCGATAGATTGAGTAATATAAAATGAGAAGAGTTCCCCTTGATCAAATTAAGCGGTTTTTAAAATTTTAGTGGGGTGGGTTGTTTGGGATTATCACTGTAGTCATAAAAACCACACTTCGTTTTAACCCCTAAATTTCCTGCCGTCACAAGATTGCGTAGTAAAGGGCAGGGGGCATATTTATCTTTCCCAAAACCTTGATGGAGCACCTCTAATACAGAAAGACACACATCTAAACCAATAAAATCTGCTAAACGCAAAGGACCCATAGGGTGACCCATTCCTAACTTCATCATTTCATCAATGGCCTCTACGCCTGCTACTCCCTGGAACAAGGCCTCGATAGCTTCGTTGATCATGGGTAATAAGATCCTGTTCGCAACAAAACCAGGATAGTCTGCCGCAACTAAAGGTACTTTTTCAATCTGGGTGGTTAGTGCTGTAATAGCAGATAAAGTGGTCTCATTTGTTTGATACCCTTTGATGATTTCTACTAATCGCATTACGGGTACTGGATTCATAAAATGCATCCCAATCACTTTTTCTGGTCGCTTTGTAAAGGCCGCTATGGTAGTGATTGATAAAGAAGAAGTATTAGTCGCCAGTATACATTCCGTTGGCGCGTGCTTGTCTAATTGCGCAAAGATTTTGGCTTTGACTGCTTGATTTTCTGAAACGGCTTCTACCACTAAATCTGCCTTTTGAACAGCCTCTTCTAAAACGGTCATTGGTCTAATTCTCGCTAAGGCCGCTGCTTTTTCTTCTAAGCTTAAAATTTCTTTTTTAAGCTGTCGATCTAAATTAGCCTCTATTTTTACCATGGCCCGCTTTAATGCCTCTTGCGATAGATCCACTAAATTGACGTTAAATCCATATTGCGCAAAGCAATGAGCGATTCCGCTTCCCATGGTGCCACTTCCCACCACTGTAATGTTTTTCATGTCTTTCATACTTTCTCAAAGATAAAAGGATTTCTTTTACCTTTTTGATTTTGTTTAAGGGGTTAATCGCATGATTAGAGAATTTGTCTTAACTTTAAAGGAATATGGATAAAAACACGCTAAGCATGTCTTTTCTCGCCCAAACTACCGATGTGAATTACCACGGTAATGTTCACGGTGGAAAGGTGATGAAGTGGATTGATGAAGTGGCTTATGCCTTAGCTGTTCGCTATGCTAAAAAAAACTGTGTCACGAAATTTGTCGATGATATAGAGTTTTTAAAAGCCATTCATATTGGAGATCTGGTCTTTTTGACTGCTACGCTAATAGAGGTAGGAAATACCTCAATGCGCATTCATGTCAAAGTCTCAAGCGAGAATTTGATTGAACAAGAGAAAAAAGAAAATTGCTCCTGTGATATCGTTTTTGTGGCGATTGACCAAGAAGGAAATAAAACAACAATTAAATAAATTTTATCCTATGATTTGGATTTATCGTCTCTTTATTGTCCTTGTGTCAGGGACTGTTTTTAATGTTTGGCTTTTAAATATGGATCAAGCATCGCCTTATCGAGGAGGTGCCGCCTTGACCCTTAAAGAAGAATTTTTAACCTATGGCTTGAGTGAAAATATTTTTTACCTCATTGGGGGAATAAAATTACTCGCTGCATTGGCATTATTTTTCGGCTTGCGCCTCAAACAAACGGTTGTTCCTGCCGCTCAAATTATTGCTGTTCTTATGCTAGGAGCCATTAGCATGCATTTAAAAGTTGGAGATCCTTTATTGAGAAGTGCCCCTGCTATAGGAATGTTAGGAATGTGTTTAGTTATATGGCGTTTACACAAAAAATTAAATTAACTATTATTTAATTTTTCGTTTAGTCTCTAGCCTACATTAGAGTTGTATTTTTATCCTATGAATACACTACTAAACCAATTGGTAGAAAAACTTTCTGTCGCTCATCTCAGCCCAAAGCGAAAAGAAGAATTGGCCTTATTAATTGATTATATCAAGACGCAAAAAGTGCAAAACAAGCCACTTAACCTTAACTTTATTTGTACCCATAATTCCAGAAGAAGTCAATTCTCACAATTGTGGGCAAAAGTGATGGCACAGTATCACGGGATCGACTGCAATACCTATTCTGGAGGAGTAGAAGTAACCGCTTGCAATGAACGTGTGATCAACACCCTTTTGTCTCAAGGCTTTAATATTAAAACCAAAGAAAACGGAGACAATCCTTATTATCAAATTAGTATGGGAGGGGAGTATTTTGGGGAATATTTCTCAAAACTTTATGACGACCCTACTAGCCCAACAAAAGATTTTGCCGCAGTGATGACCTGTGCCCATGCAGATGAAAACTGCCCTTTTATCCCCGGAGCAGAACAACGTATTCCTGTGCGATACAAAGACCCCAAAGCTTTTGACAACACCCCAGAAGAAAAAACTGCCTACCATAACAAATCCATCGAGATTGCTACAGAGATGCATTACATCTTCTCTTCTATCGCTTAAAATTTATACCTTGTCAATATGCGGTACCTTTTGTCTTTAATGATCGTTTTATTCCTAGGGAGTCATTGTACCACGCCAGAAAAGTGTGGGGAAATCTATGATAAGGTCAATCGAGACGGACGCTTCTTTTTTATCCTAGACCCCAACTATAGTTTTGATATTTCTACAGAGAATGACAATGCTTCTTTCTTGCCTGATAATCGATTGAGTGGAGAGGTAACCCAAAGTGTTTATAACGCATTTTCAATTGGAGAAGAATATTGTCAATAAATGAAATAGTTAACAAGAGCTAGCATACGGTATTTAAGTGACGCTCTAAAGACCTTCTATAATCCATTCATAGGTGTCAGACAAGAAATCGTAATAACTTTCATTAAAGCCCTCTTCTGTTCTAAAGGCTTTGATATAACGCTCATTTATTGGAACTGGAATAAGTAACTTTTTCGATTGATCTGGATGAATTATCGTTAACTGAATAAAAAATGTACTCACTAAATAAGGGTTTTGGCGTAATCGGAACATGGTATATTTTAACACCTCTATGGGCCAACCTTGTGCTTCAAAACTCAAGCGCATTTGATCAATTTCTTCTGTTGCAGGCGCAAAAGCTACTTCAGAAGTTAGGGTTATTTCATATGGAGACAGGTCAATTTGCGCCCAGCCCAACTGAACGAAAAACAATAATAAAATAACTATTTTACGCATGAAGATTGTATCAAATTACAAGACTGAAGTTAGTCTTTTTCTAAAAAACGCAAAAACAGTATGGCCATTTCATCTGTACTCATTTCTAGATGATAAACTTGAGTAGGATCGCTTAAAAAGTCGATCAATGCTTTTTGGCTATTCGCCGGAAGTGATTCACTGTTAATCAATAAAGGAAGTTCTGCTTTTAAGAGTGCAGTATAATTCTCCCATATATCTGCTTTTGCAGCAAAACCCCATTGCTGGGTATAGGCGTGCAATAAATCCATTTGGGCATTTAATGCCCACTGAATTACTTGCCCTATGGTTTCAAGAGGAGGTTTCATTTAGTAACTTAAATATAACCATCCATCTTGTGTTCTTCCATTGCCTAAATCAATACGGTAATAATAAGACCCAGCTGGTAATAATGCCCCTGTTCTTTGATAAATCCCCGCCCAGTCGTTACGGTAATCTTTCATCTCAAAAACCATCTGTCCATTGCGGTTATAGACCTTGACCACTGCATTAGGATATTGATCTAAATTAATGATTTGCCAGGTTGCTTCTGGGCCATTTACACCAGGAGTTAAAACTTCTGACACAAACAACTCTTCATCTGTAAAGCCATCTCCATTCTATTAAAAAGGATATGCGCTTCTTGTGCAATTGTAAAACTGCTACAAAATATAAAGAAGGTACAGAAGAAATTTCTCACTAATTAGCGTCGGATAACTAGAGCAGTGGCACCTCCTCCACCATTACAAATAGCCGCAGCTCCGAGAGTTTTATTATTTTGCTGTAAGGCGTTAAGCAGAGTAACAACAATACGGGCTCCTGAACAGCCTAAAGGATGCCCTAAAGAAACTGCCCCACCGTGGATGTTTACTTTTTCAGGATTGAGCCCTAAAATCTTGATATTCGCTAAACCTACTACAGAGAAGGCCTCGTTAAACTCAAAAAGCTCTACCTCATCTTGAGTTACTCCCGCTTTTGCAAGAGCAATAGGCAATGCTTTTGCTGGAGCGGTAGTAAACCATTGTGGCTCTTGCGCCGCATCGGCATAACTTTCAATGGTTGCGAGAATCTTAACTCCTAAACTTTTCGCTTTTGTTTCTGACATTAAAACAAGAGCAGCTGCGCCATCGTTAATGGTTGAGGCATTTGCAGCAGTAACTGTTCCCTCTTTGGTAAAAGCTGGACGCAGCTTAGGAATCTTCTCCATCAATACATTGGTGTATTCTTCATCTTCTGCAATAATTTTATTCTCTCCTTTTCGTTGGGGTACAGCAACAGGGATTATTTCGTTTTTCATCGCTCCACTGGCCCAAGCGGCGGAAGAACGTCGATAAGATTCGATTGCAAAAGCATCTTGTTCTTCTCTAGAAATAGTGTGTTTTACGGCAGTAGCATCGGCAAAGGTTCCCATGGCCACTTGATCAAAAGCATCGACTAAACCATCTTTTTGCATGACGTCTTCTAATTGGGTTGCGCCAAATTTAACGCCGCTTCGCATAGGAATAATATGAGGGGCTAGGCTCATGTTTTCCATTCCGCCAGCGACCACAATATCAACATCGCCTAAAGCGATGGCTTGTGCTGCCATCGCAATGGTTTTCATACCTGAAGCACATACTTTATTGACTGTTGTACAGGGTACTGTGTCTGGGATCCCTGCTTTTAGGGCGGCTTGACGTGCTGGAGCTTGACCCACTCCTGCTTGTAAAACATTCCCCATATAGACTTCTTCTACTAGAGAAGGATCTACCCCTGCAGCGGCTAATGCGCCTTTAATTACTGTTGCGCCAAGCGTGGGCGAAGACACTGTAGACAAACCTCCCATGAATTTTCCTATTGGGGTTCTTTTAGCTGAAACAATCACCACTTTTTGCATTGGAAACTAGATTATATTTTTCTTTTAAATATTGATGTAAAGATACTTCCATAAATAGAATGCACCAAACTGGATATCGCCGAGGGGATAGCTGTCGCTGGGTTAGTGAAATTCTCACGTGCTAAAACAGCCCCTAAACCAGAGTTTTGCATCCCTACTTCTATAGCAATTGTTTTGCTTGCAGCAGCATCTTTAGTGAAAATCCAACTAAGTGTATAGCCTAATATAAAACCAAAAAGATGCAAAAGCATAATGGCAAAAATCAAATTTAATCCAGCATTTAAAATGATCTCCTTCCCTTGTCCAATAATACTTGCAACAATCAATACAATTAATAGAACAGCAACAGGAGGGGCAAAGGGCGTCACTTTACGAGTGAAATTTGGAAAATATTGATTGAGAATTACCCCTGCAGTCACTGGGAGTAATACCACTTTTATTGTACTGTAAAACAAGCCCCAGGCATCAACTGCTAAATAATTTCCAGATAAACTCGCCGTCAAATAGGGCGTTAGGATAATCCCTGCGAAGGTGGAACAAGTGGTCATTGCTACAGATAGCGCAACATTAGCCCGAGCCAAATAAGCAATCACATTAGAGGCTGTCCCTCCAGGGCAACTGGCCACTAGAATCAAGCCTACAGCAAAAAAAGGGGGTAATTTAAATAATATCCCTAAAGCCCAACCCATTAAGGGCATTAAACTAAACTGAAGAAATAGTCCTAAAAAAACCCATTTTGGGGTTTGAAAAATTTGATTAAAATCTTGCCATTGCAAAGTCAATCCCATTCCTAGCATGATTCCACCTAGACCATAAGTAATCCATGGGCCTGAAAACCAAGTAAATAAAACAGGGTTAATTAGCGCTATTATAGCAAACAAACTTACCCATAGTGGAAATAATCTCGTGAACACCTATTGAGTCTTTCTATTTTAACGACTTTACATCAATTTTATTGACTTTAATTATCAAAAAATTGTAACATCCTTATTATTTTAACGACATATAATTCAAACAAATCATATGAGAAAAGTTCTAACTATTTCATTTTTATTTCTTTTTGGGATAACACTCTATGCGCAAGAAGTTCAATTTGAAGAATACGACTTGCCCAACGGCCTACACGTAATTTTACATCAAGATAACGGTGCTCCAGTAGTGACAACCTCTGTACTCTATCATGTGGGTGGTAAAGATGAAGACAAAAACCGTACTGGATTTGCTCATTTTTTTGAACATCTGTTGTTTGAAGGAACAAAAAATATTGGACGTGGTGAATGGTTCGGCATAGTTAGTTCTAATGGAGGAACCAATAATGCATATACGTCTGATGATTATACTTATTATTATGAAGTTTTCCCATCAAATAATCTAGAACTTAGTCTCTGGATGGAATCAGAACGAATGCTTCATCCTGTAATTAACAAAATTGGTGTTGATACCCAAAATGAAGTTGTCAAAGAGGAAAAGCGAAATATTTATGACAATCGCCCGTATGGCTATTATCAGGATATTGTAAAGGAAAACTTGTTTGATAAGCACCCCTATAAAGTTTCCTCTATTGGTTCAATGGAGGATCTAGATGCTGCTACATTAGATGAATTTATTGCCTTTAATAAAAAGTACTATGTGCCCAATAATTCCGTCCTGGTAGTGGCCGGTGATATAAAAATACCTGAAACCAAAAAAATGATTGAAGATTATTTTGGTCCAATTCCTAGGGGGCCTAAAATCAATCGAGTTAATGTTAAAGAAGACCCCATAAACAGTTCTAGAAAAGCAACCTACTACGATAAAAACATCCAACTGCCTGCT
Source organism: Flavobacteriaceae bacterium (assembly GCA_022424955.1). Classification (GTDB taxonomy): domain Bacteria; phylum Bacteroidota; class Bacteroidia; order Flavobacteriales; family Flavobacteriaceae; genus Arcticimaribacter. The sequence goes on along the minus strand of JAKMGK010000113.1, from coordinate 14,974 downwards.
GTTTTTTGTGGATTTAGAATCCCAGGAATTAAAACCAGAGAATCTAAAGTATTGGAATTCATTTCAACTTATTTAAGTGACGGAAAAAGTTCTAAACTATATAAAAAAATGGTTGACCAAGAAAAAATTGCACTTGAGGTTGGAGCGTTTAATTTGTCTCTTGAAGATTACGGAGTTTATATTATTCTCGCACTTCCGTTAGCGGGTACTGATCTAGACAGCTTAGTTGTGTCGATGGATGAAGAAGTGGTGAAAATTCAAAATGAATTAATCTCAGAAAAAGATTTTCAAAAAATTAAAAACAAATTTGAAATGATGTTTGTTAACTCAAATGCCTCTGTAGAAGGAATTGCAAATTCACTAGCAGAATATTATGCCTTCTATGGCGATACCAACCGCGTAAATACAGAAATTGACGTCTATCGTTCCATTACTCGTGAAGAAATTCAAGCAGTGGCCAAAAAATACTTAAATAAAAACCAACGTCTCGTGTTGGATTACCTTCCTGAGTCGGCAAAAAAATAAGCTCCATGATGAAAAAAGCACTTTATTTAGTCTTGCTTTTATTGGTCGTTGCACCAATTCAAGCACAAATTGACCGAAGTCAACAACCGAAACCAGGACCTGCACCAAAAATTCAATTAGATAAACCACAAGAGTTTGTGTTGAAAAATGGCCTCCGTGTATTGGTGGTTGAAAACCACAAACTCCCTCGTGCTTCTGCCAACCTCAACATCGATGTTGCGCCCATTTTTGAAGGAGAATTAGCGGGTGTAAATACCCTCTTATCTAGCATGCTAGGCAAAGGATCACAATCCATCGAGAAAGATGGCTTTGAAGAAGAGGTTGACTTTTTAGGGGCACGCCTCAGCTTTGGCTCTTCCACTGCTTTTGCTTCTTCCCTTTCGCGTTATTTTCCAAGAGTATTAGAACTTATGGCCGACGCTGCCTTGAATCCAAATTTCTTGCAAGAAGAATTTGACAAGGAAAAGGAGAAACTCATGGAGGGAATTAAATCCAATGAAAACTCTGTCTCTACTGTTGCTCGACGTGTAGAAAGTTTAATCACCTATGGGAAAAACCACCCCTATGGCGAATACATCTCTGAAGCCAGTGTGAGCAATATTCAACTGACCGATGTAAAAAACTACTACAGCAAAAACTTCAATCCTGAAAATGCCTATTTGGTTATTATTGGCGATGTAGATTTTGCTACCGTAAAAAAGCAAGTGACGAAATTATTCAAGGGTTGGAAGGGTAAAGCCGCTGAAGCAGTGCCTTTTCCTGCAGCAAAAAATGCAGAAAAATTGGAAATTAACTTCGTGGATATGCCCAATGCTGTACAATCGAAAATTTCTGTGGATTTAACAACCAAAGTGAAAAAGACTGATGCTGACTATTTCCCTATGCTGGTTGCCAACAGGATTTTAGGGGGCGGTGGACAAGCGCGTTTATTTTTGAATTTAAGAGAAGATAAAGGCTACACTTATGGTTCTTATTCTTCTTTTAGAACAGACAAATACAGCCGCTCAAGATTCCGTGCCTATGCAAGTGTGCGCAATGCCGTAACCGATAGTTCAGTGGTGGAGTTAGTCAAAGAGATCAATAAAATTAAAGAACTACCTGTGAGTCAAGAAGAGCTCGATCAAGCCAAGGCTAAATATGTTGGTGACTTCGTGCTAGCGTTAGAGCGTCCCTCAACTATAGCACAATTTGCCCTTTCTATTTTAACAGAAGGTTTACCCAATAATTTTTACATCACCTATTTACAAAAAATCAATGCGGTGAGTATTAAAGATATTCAGCGTGTAACGCAAAAATATTTTCACCTAAACAACGCCCGCATTTTTGTCACAGGAAAAGGAAGCGAAGTTCTAGAAAACCTTGAAAAAGTAGCACCACTCGGCAAAGCACTTCCCATCAAATTCTATGATAAATATGGCGTAGAAATGGATCGTCCTGACTATGACAGCGTCCTCCCTGATGGAGTAGATGCGACCAGTATTATAAATGCTTATTTTGACGCCATAGGCGGAAAAGACAAAGCAGAAGCAATTCAATCAAAGAAAGAAATTGCTAGCGCAAGCATGCAAGGAATGACCCTTGAAATCGAAAGTAAAAAAACCAATGCACAACAATCTTTTCTTGCCGTTAAAATGATGGGGAATGTAATGCAAAAGCAAGTCATCAATAAAACCGAAGGTTATATGGAAGCACAAGGACAACGCATGCCTATGGATGCCAATGCACTTGCTAAAGCCTTGCCAGATACTGCTGTTTTTGCAGAATTGATTCTGGATCCTTCTCAAATCAGTCTAGCTGGAATTGTAGATGTCAATGGAACAAAAGCTTATGAACTTAAAGTAAGTGATAGCAAATCTTATTTCTACAGTGTTGAAAGTAGTTTAAAAATCAAGATTAGCGAAACACAAGAAATGCAAGGAAACACTATCACGCAAGAAACCATGATTGGTGACTATAAAGCGGTTGATGGAATTTTATTTCCGCACACGGTTACCCAATCTTTTGGTCCACAGAAAATAGACTTCATCACCTCATCAATTGAGTTGAATGTCTCTTTTTCTGATAAAGATTTTCAATAGTATTTGAAAGAGGAAAAATGTAGAGGAGTAAAAAGCGTCTTTTTTAAGGCGCTTTTTTTGTTTCGGTTACCAGATAAATTCCCCCTAAAATCAAACCGCTTGCAAGCCATTGTAATCCTCCAAAACTTTCGCCATCAAGCAATCCCCAGCCTATCGCTACTATGGGCAATAAATAAGTAATCGAAATAGAAAATACTGCAGAAGAAAAAGTCAAAAGTTCATTGAATAATACTTTAGCGAAGGCCGTCCCAAAAAGGGAGAGGATAAAAATGTATCCCATTGAAGTTAAAATGGTCGTATCAGTATAAAAACTACTCCATGGAAAAGAAGAACTCATCAAAAGAATTAATGCAGGGATACAAATGGCAATAAAGTTGGCTAAAGCAATAGCCATGGGAGCAACCCCTACCAGTTTATGCTTGATGGTATTTACATTAATGGCATAACACAAAGACGCCATTACAACTAAAAAAACGTATCGCCCATCCCCAGAGGAAGCCATGGTAAACTCTTGAGCTACAAGAATTATCGTTCCTGTAAATCCTACTAAAACACCCCCTAGTTGTTTTTTCTTTACCGACTGTTGAAAGAAAAAATAAGCAATGATTATCGTAAACAAAGGGGTTAATCCATTGAGCACTGCTACAACAGAACTATTGATTTCGGTTTCAGAAAAAGCAAAAAGAAAAGAAGGGAAAAAGGTGCCAAAGAAACCTGTAAAGGCAAGCCATTTCCAATGCTCAAAAGACCAACCCCATAAACTTTTATAGCCCACCAATAATAGAATTAAGGTGGTCATCAAAATACGAAATGCCCCTAATTGAATCGGCGTCAAACCCACCAGCCCTTTTTTAATTAGAATATATGAGCTTCCCCAGATAATAGATAAGACAATGAGATAAACCCACTTTTTGACTCCGACAGACATTCGCTACTTTTTTTACAAATGTGCGTCTTTTCTATAAAATACATTTTGAATAATTTACTAATTTTGACCTATGAAAAGAACGCTGCTTATTCTTTTGACTTTAGTTTTAGGTTCTAGTTGTCAATCAAAAAAGCCTGAAACCAAAACTCCTCCAACTCAACAAGAGGAAGTAAATACGATGGTCAGTTCAAATGCTAGCGTTTCTATGACCATAGAGGGGATGGTTTGTGCAATTGGCTGTGCTGCTGTAATAGAGAAGAAACTCAACTCAACGCCTGGTATTGCAAAAGCAAGCGTCGATTTTCCTTCTAAAAAAGCACTTATCGAATTTGATGATACACAAATTTCACCTAATGGGATTATTGATGTGGTAAAAGAAGTAGGAGACGCTTATAGTGTTAGTTCCTTTTCACTAGAATATAAAGACTTATTCTTTCCACGATAAACTCTCCATTAATTTGACCATATCTTGCTCAATAAATCGTGCAGCAGGCATGATAGAATCATAATTAGGTCGTGTATAGAAATACAAAGATCCTACTAAGAAATGCTTTGTACTATCGGTTAAAAAAAACTGCACTTGTGAAGCGGCCTCTCCAACTACACGAAACAAGGTTCCATAAGCGCGATTGTCTGGATTGATAAAAACCTTCTCAGGTATTTCTGAAGCCTTGATGATATGCTTACTTGGCATTTGATAGGCATCGGCTAATAAAGAGTCTAGATTATTCTCAATAGAGCGATAAGAAAGATATACTGTTGCACGCATTTTGGGATAAACTAATTTGCTTTCGCAATCGTCTAGCAATTCAAAATTAGCCCTAGTATTCTTTTTAAATTGAAATGAACAGGGAGTGCTAATGTCAACATAATCTGGTCGCGAATACTGAAGGCTCAATTGAGCTTTTGGCTTTGGTAATATGGTTGTGTCCTCGCAAGACAATACAATAACTAATAAGAATATAACAGTAATAGGTCTTATCATGGCAAGCTTACTTTTACACGTTTAATTCGCTTTTTATCGACAGATTCTATGGTGAAACACACTTTTTCAAAATGGATTTTTTGTCTCAACTTAGGTAAACTCTGTGCCGTTTCTAAAATAAACCCTCCCAGGGTCTCTGCCTCCCCTTTAGCTTTTTCAAAGTCTTCTTCAAGCCCACAATCGGTAATGCGATAGAAATCCTTTAGACTTACTTTTGCCTCGAAAACATAGTTTTTATGATCAATTTTAGAATACTCGATATCTTCGTCGTCAAACTCATCAGAGATATCTCCAACTATTTCCTCAATTAGATCTTCTAGCGTCACTACTCCAGAAGTCCCCCCGTATTCGTCAACAACAATGGCGATGTGAATTTTCTTTTGTTGGAATTCTTTTAAAAGATCGTCTAGTTTTTTATGCTCTGGCACAAAATAAGATTCTCTTAAAAGGGTCGTCCAATCAAAATCTTTGTCGTGAAGTTTAGGCATTAAATCTTTAGAGTACAAAATACCTTCTATCGTGTCAAGGCGATCTTTATATACTGGGATTCTAGAATAGCCGTTTTGTATAATCAAGCTTACTATCTCTTCAAGAGACATGTTGGTCGATAAAGCAAACACATCAACTCGAGGGCACATTACCTGTTTTGTGTCTGTATTACCAAAAGAAATGATTCCTTGTAGAATTTTATCTTCTTCTTTTGTAGTATCGCTCTGTTCTGTTAGTTCAAGTGCTTCTGATAGTTGATCGACAGAAAATGTTTTTGAACGTTGCCCAAAACGGCGCTCTAAAAACAAGGTGAGTTTACTCATGGGTAAGGTGAGATAGAACAAAAAGTATTGATCTAACCTATATAAAGTACCTGCCATAAATTGTGCAAAAGACAGGTTATTTCTATTGGCATAAATCTTTGGTAAAATTTCTCCAAAAAGGAGAATAATAAAAGTAATAACAACTACTTCGAAAAACAATTGGACATAACTATTCTCTATTCCTATAAACAGATCTTCGCTTAAATTAGCGAATATAAGTACGATCGCAATATTGATAAAATTATTGGCCACTAGAATAGTTGCTAAGAGCCTTTTAGGCTTCTTAAGCAAGATTTCTATTCTTGTAATTTGACTTTTTCCGTCTTCTTTGGCTTGATCCAGGATAGAAGAGGTTAAGGAAAAAAAAGCAACTTCTGCCCCAGATATTAGGGCAGAAGATATCAATAGAATTAGTAGTAAGACCCATTTGATTAATGTAGTGGTCGAAGCTACAGTCAAAGTGATCAATAAGGCCGGGTCTGGATCCAATTACTTGGTTTAAATTTTAAAACGGTAAATCATCTTTTTCCCCTTTGGGTTGAGCTGCTGGGAGTGCGCCTCCTTCTGGGGTGCTTTTAGTACTTAAAAAAGTGAACTCATCTACATTGATTTCTGTATTATAGCGATCATTTCCACTTTCATCTTGCCATTTTCGGGTTTTAATTTTTCCTTCAACATAGACTTTGTCCCCTTTGGTCAAATACTTTTCGCAAATTTCTGCAGCTTTGTTGCGCACAACAACTGTATGCCAGTCGGTATTGGTGACTTTTTCACCAGAATCTTTTTTGGTGTAGGTCTCGTTAGTGGCCAGCGGAAAACGCCCTATGCTCCCCCCTCCATCGAAGTAGTGCATTTTGACATTATCCCCTAAGTGCCCTATTAACATGACTTTGTTAAGTGTTCCACTCATAACGGAAGATTTATTGGGTTATACATATTCAAATATAAGAAAGTCGACTTAATCAACGTAATTATTTTCAATAAAGTGTTGTATCACAACAGGTACTGGAAGTGATTTAAGTTCTTTGTAATCAATTGATTCCACTATTTCTTGACCTAATTCTAATTGCCAAAATTGAATGTATAAATGCTGGTGGGTTAAAATATGCTTAATGGCTTTGGGGTTCACTCTTTCACAAGAAATAAGTTTAAACTTGCTCCATCGAATAAAATCTGGCTGCTTGATTAATTCCTCTTTTTCTATCATCGAAGCGGCTTCAATCAAGGGAAACTCATAAAGGTTTTGCCAGATTCCTTTCGCTTTCCTTTGTTTAACAACAGTTTGTTCACTTGGAGTTTTAATGACTAAATAATTAAAATAGCGCTTTTTAACTTTTACCTTTTTGATCTTAACAGGGAATGCATTTACTTTTCCTTGTTGATAGGCAACGCATTTTTGGGCAAAAGGGCACTGCTCACAGTCCGTTAATTTAGGGGTACATTGTATTGCCCCAAATTCCATCATGGCTTGATTAAAAGTATTGGGAGAAACACCCTGCATTAAAACAGTAGCTTTATCTTTAAAATATTTATGTGCGCCAGAGGTATCTATGGGCATCTCAATACCAAAAAAACGGGCTAAAAAACGATAGACGTTTCCATCGACCACCGCCTGGGGTTCTTCAAAACAAATTGAAGCGATCGCACTGGCAGTATAATCCCCCACACCTTTTAATAATAACAATTCTTTAAACGTCTGTGGAAAATTCCCTTGATGCTCTTTAACTATCCATTGTGCCGAAGCGTGTAAATTTCTCGCCCTAGAATAATAGCCTAACCCTTGCCAGAGTTTTAATACGTTCTCTTCTGAAGCAGCCGCTAAATCAAAAACAGTGGGGAAATTTTTTATGAACTTTTCATAATAGGGTAACCCTTGTTGTACACGTGTTTGCTGTAAAATAATCTCTGATAACCAGATTTGATAAGGGTCCTGTGATTCCCGCCACGGAAAATCACGTTTATTTTCTTTATACCAATCTAATAAAGTTTTTGTCCAATCCACTGAGCGTAAAATTAAGGCATCTACAGGATTAAATTGATAAATATTAATGATTTAGGGGAGGATAATTGTAATATTTAATTTATATATTTGCGAACCTCAATTCAAAGAGGTTTTTTTTAATTTTTAAATTCTAAGACAATGACAAAAGCAGAAATTGTTTCCAATATATCAAATGAATTAGGTATTGATAAAGGGGATGTGCAAGCAACTGTTGAAAAATTTATGGAGGAAGTTAAAGGTTCTCTAGAAAATGGAGAAAATGTTTACCTAAGAGGTTTTGGAAGTTTTGTAATCAAAACTAGAGCTAAGAAAACAGGAAGAAATATTTCTAAAAATACCGCAGTAATTATTCCAGCCCATAATATTCCTGCCTTTAAACCTGCAAAAATCTTCATGAACGGGGTAAAATCAAAAGTCGCCGTTAAATAAATTATTAACCCTAACTAATAGTCATTATGCCAAGTGGTAAAAAACGTAAAAGACACAAGGTAGCAACGCACAAACGTAAAAAAAGACGTAGAGCGAATCGCCACAAAAAGAAATAGTGATTTGAATTCACTTTAAAAAATTCATTGTTCTTTGAAATTAAGTAAACAACATTGTTTACTTTACAGGTTAAAATCCTGAAAAATTATTGTTTAATCGGCTAGGGAGATCTCTCCAGCCACAAAATAACTCAGAGTGAATAAAGAACTGATTATCCGATCGAATTCCTCTGCGGTTGATTTTGCTTTACTCAAGGATGGAAAACTAATTGAGCTCAATAAAGAAGTAGAAGACAACAAGTTTTCGGTAGGTGACATTTTTTACGCCAAAGTCCGAAAATCTGTTTCAGGTCTCAACGCAGCTTTTGTCAACGTAGGTCACGAAAAAGATGGTTTTTTACACTATCACGACCTAGGTCCAAAACTGCCCTCTCTATTGAAATTTATTAAACAAATAAGTACAGGTAAAACAAAAGACTATTTACTCAAGAACTTTAAGTTCGAAGCAGAAATAGAAAAAACAGGGAAAGTTAGTGACATCCTTAACTCGAATCAACACATTCTTGTTCAGGTAGTCAAAGAACCCATTTCGACTAAGGGTCCACGCATTAGTTCAGAACTATCGCTAGCAGGACGCTACATGGTACTTGTTCCCTTTTCTGATCGTATCTCAATTTCACAAAAAATTGAAAATCGCGAAGAAAAAAACAGATTAAAACGCTTAGTGCAAAGTATTCGCCCAAAAAACTTTGGGGTAATTATTCGTACTGTAGCGCAAGACAAAAAAGTGGCCGAACTAGACGCCGACCTCCAGCAACTAATAAACCGCTGGAAGAAAATGTGTGCTAGCCTGTCTAAAATCAATAAATATCCAACAAAAGTGCTGAGTGAGATTAACAGATCTTCCTCTATTCTAAGGGATATTTTTGATGACTCCTTTACTGGAATTCATGTAGACGATAAAGGCCTGTTGGAAGAAGTCCAAGATTATCTTGAAACCATAGCTCCTAAAAAGAAAGGGATTGTCAAACTCTATGCAAATTCTCTCCCAATATTTGAGAAATACGGCATTGAAAGGCAAATCAAAACTGCTTTTGGAAAAACAGTTTCCATGCAAAAAGGAGCTTATTTGGTTATAGAACACACTGAAGCATTGCACGTGATAGACGTCAATAGTGGAAACCGTTCCAATAAAGCAAAAAGTCAAGAAGACACCGCCATGGAGGTCAATATGATCTCTGCCACAGAAATTGCAAGACAATTGCGTCTTCGCGATATGGGAGGCATTATTGTGGTCGATTTTATCGATCTAGCCTCTAGTGAAAATAGACGGAAACTTTTTGAACATCTCAAAGAAGAGATGAGCAGTGACAGAACCAAACATAAAATCTTACCCCCTTCAAAGTTTGGTTTGATACAAATTACTCGTCAACGGGTTCGTCCAGAGATGAACATTAAAACAAAAGAACCCAACCCTAATATTAATGGAGAAGTCGAAGCTCCAATTGTTTTACTTGATAAAATCAACGCAGACCTTAACAAAATTGTTAAGCATGCTAAGCATCGAAAAAGGAAGGTACAGTTACATGTACACCCTTTTATCGCAGCCTACCTCAACCAAGGCGTCTTTTCCATTCGGACACAATGGTGGTGGCAGCACAAAAAATGGATCAAAATTGTTCCTAGAGATGCTTACCAGTATTTACACTATCGCTTTAGTGATCAAAACAATAAAGCGCTACGTGGTTAAAATTGAAGCGGTACTCCTTGAGTGCCGCTTTTTTTATGAAATAAAGTATCTTCGTGACATGCAAAAACAAGTCGCTTATTCTCTTGACGAGGCCCAAAAGAAGATAGAACATTATTGTGCCTATCAAGAGCGTTGCCATCAAGAAGTCATACAAAAGTTGCGGCAAATGAAAATGATACCAAATGCAATTGATGTAATCATAGGGAAACTGATTCAAGAGAATTATCTCAACGAGACCCGTTTTGCCCAAAGCTTTGCCCGTGGTAAATTCCGCATCAAAAAATGGGGCAGGGATAGGATTATACGCGAACTCAAAATGAGACAAATTTCAGCCTACAACATTAAAATAGCGCTTAAAGAAATTCCAGAAGAAGATTACCTTAATACCCTTTCAGAAATCGCTGAAAAATTTTGGCAAAGCAATGCCCATAGAACAATGGCTTATCGCAAAAAGAAAGTCATCTACGCACTGCGATACAGGGGCTGGGAGAGCCATTTGATTTATGAAATAATCACTAGCCTAGAAAACAACTTGAAGTCCTAGTAAACCATTACCTAAAGGCATAGGGACAAGGTTGCTTTCACTATAAACTTCATTTAAAATATTATTTGCATAGAAGCTTATGCGCAAGTCATTGAGCTGCCATTGCACATTGAGGTCTAAGACTTGATAACTTTCTTGTAAAGGACGCTGAGCGTGTTTAAACGCAATATTCCCCGTCAAGTTTTTCGTAATAGAACTGGCATAGTTAAAAGTAAAATGATGCCTTAAACTGTTAATGGTGTAGCGGGAAGCATTGATATTAATCGCTTTTACATCGTCGTTTAAATAGACATAGCCCATATGTAATCGCTGGGACTGATTACCCAGTTTAAACTGTTTTTTTACCTCTAATTCGATTCCGTGGGTATTTACTTTACGAATATTAGTCGCTTCAAAACGCCCTTCTTCTGTAGGTCTTATGTAATCAATAAGATTTTTTGCTTGACGCAAAAAAGCCGCGGCAGTAAATTCCCAGTTGTCATAATTCCCTCGCAACCCTATTTCTTCTGTTAAGGCTTCTTCTGGATTTAAATTCTCATTCCCTAAAGTAGTCGGGTCACTGTAATACAAGTCTGTAAAAGTTGGAATTCTATAGGTATAGCCAGTATTTCCATATAAACGAAATTGCTCATTTACTGCAAATCCAATGTCTACTCCTGGGAAAAATTGCGTGCCAAAATCTGTGTAATTAGTTACTGCTACACCTGGAGTGATGTCTAATTGATCGTTGATGAGAAGAAAGCGGTGCTCTGCAAAAAAAGTCGTCATAAAACGAGAGCGATCTCCTAGATTATTACTCGCAATACTTACCCTTGCTAAATCTATCCCTAATCCTGTTTGACCCAGTTGACTGGTGTTTGAAGCATCAAAGGCGAAACCAACTTTATGGGTAATGTGCAGATTGCGATATATCGCAGGATTATGGCGTACAAAAATGTATTCGTCTTGACCTCTTCTCCAGTAGAGTCTTGGTTTAAATAACCAGTTCCCTTTATTAATTCGAGAAGAAAAAGCGACTAAACTCCCTTGGGTTTCTTCGTATTGATCTGCATAAGTGGGAAGTGCATAAAAACCATTTGCCCCAAACTTGCGTTCAGAAAAAGAAGCGATAAAATCAATGGGGGTAGCCTGTTGATTAAACTGCCCCTTTAAAAAAATGTTTTGATTTTCAAAGTCGGTATTATAACGATAACCCTGAGCCGTATTGAAAGAGTAATGCGCTAAAAGAATTGAGTTTTCGTTAGAACTCCCCATCGTCAACTCAACATTTATTTGTCCATAAGACCCTGCTTGTGCGTTGACTAACCCGGTAGTGTCTAAGGTTGACTTTGTAACAATATTGATCGCACCGGTGAAGGCATTTTGGCCAAAAATTCTAGCCGCCGGGCCTTTGATAATCTCAATGCGCTCAATCACCTCAAGAGGAAGAGCTAGATTAAGGGTGTGGTGACCCGTTTGTGCATCGTCTAATTTTATCCCATCGATTAATAATAATGTCTGGTCAAAACTACCCCCTCGAATGTATAAGTCAGCTTGTGTTCCAGCAATACCACGACGACGAATATCAATCCCAGCGACTTGTTGTAATAAATCAGCCACGGTTGTTACTCCGGCTTGCTGGATGTTTTCTTTTGTAATGACTTGAATAGAACGTGCGTTCTCTGACAAGGGCAAGTCAATTCTAGTAGAGCTTACAACAACTTCTTTAAGTTGTTTTGTGGGAATTGAATCTTTATTTTGCTGTGCAAATAGATTGACACAGAAAGGCAAAAAAAGTAGTAGGAAATACTTTTTCATAAGGTAAAATTTTAAAGATTTAGGAAAATAGGGTTAACGTTAGTCGCTTAACAAGATAATTTTATTGTCACGCATTTCAATTGTTCCAGACGAAATGGTAAAAAGGGTTTCCTCTTTTGAAATACTTTCAAATTGATTTTGGTAGTCTTCTGCAATAGTAATATTGCCCTTAATTTTTACTGCTCCCGCTTGAAGGGTTGATACAATAGGGGCGTGGTTTTCTAATAATTGAAAACAACCATTTGTACCAGGGAGAGTGAGTGACTCAACTTCCCCGGTAAATAGTTTGGCTTCAGGTGAAATGATTTCCAAATACATGCTTATTCTTCAGATAACATTTTTTCTCCTGCTTCAATGGCTTCTTCGATTGAACCTTTTAAGTTAAAGGCTGCTTCTGGAAGATGATCTAACTCTCCGTCCATAATCATATTGAATCCTTTGATGGTCTCTTTAATGTCTACTAATACCCCTGGGATACCTGTAAACTGTTCTGCCACGTGGAAAGGTTGTGACAAGAATCGCTGAACACGACGTGCACGCGATACGGCTTGCTTGTCTTCTTCAGATAATTCTTCCATCCCTAGAATGGCGATAATATCTTGTAATTCTTTATAGCGCTGTAATAACTCTTTTACACGTTGAGCGCAGTTATAATGTTCATCTCCTAAAATATCCGCTGTTAGAATTCGGGAAGTAGAATCAAGTGGGTCTACCGCTGGATAAATCCCTAACTCAGCAATTTTACGAGATAATACTGTAGTGGCATCTAAGTGAGCAAAGGTTGTTGCTGGAGCTGGATCTGTCAAGTCATCTGCAGGTACATATACCGCTTGAACAGAGGTGATCGATCCCTTTTTTGTTGAAGTAATGCGTTCTTGCATCGCACCCATCTCTGTGGCTAGGGTGGGCTGGTATCCTACTGCAGAAGGCATACGCCCTAATAGTGCAGACACCTCTGATCCCGCCTGAGTAAAACGGAAAATATTATCGACAAAGAAAAGTACATCTTTCCCTTGATCATCTCCTGCACCATCACGGAAATATTCTGCAATGGTTAATCCCGAAAGGGCTACACGAGCACGTGCTCCAGGAGGTTCGTTCATTTGACCAAAAACAAAGGTTGCTTTAGAATCTTTCATCGCAGCTTTATCTACTTTAGATAAATCCCATCCTCCTTCTTCCATTGAATGTAAAAAGTCGTCTCCGTATTTTATAATTCCAGATTCCAACATTTCACGAAGAAGGTCATTCCCTTCACGGGTACGTTCTCCTACTCCTGCAAATACAGATAATCCCCCGTGTCCTTTAGCAATGTTGTTGATTAATTCTTGAATTAATACCGTTTTTCCTACTCCAGCACCACCAAAGAGACCAATTTTTCCCCCTTTAGCATAAGGCTCAATTAAATCGATCACCTTAATTCCTGTAAATAAAACTTCAGTTGAAGTAGATAATTCGTCAAAAGCGGGTGCTTCTCTGTGAATGGGCAATCCTGAGTCACCTGTTTTAGGCAAATCACCTAAACCGTCAATGGCATCTCCAATAACGTTGAATAGACGACCATAAACGTCATCCCCAATAGGCATTTGAATTGGGTTTCCGGTTGCAGCGACATCTGCACCACGACTCAATCCATCTGTTGAATCCATGGAAATGGTTCTAACGGTATCTTCTCCAATATGAGATTGAACTTCTAAGACAAGTTTTCCTGTTGAAGTTTGCACCTCTAACGAGTCATAGATGTTTGGAAGGCTGTTTTCTTTTCCTTCAAAAACTACGTCTACAACAGGTCCGATGATTTGTGAAATTTTTCCTGTATTTGATGCCATGTGGAATCTTTTTTTGGTATAATAATAATTAAAGTGCAAATATAACCTTTCCCCTAATATTAGCCACCGGAAAACTATTATTTTTGTGTATTACACCTAATAATTTTCAGGGAATTTTATCTTTAGGTTAAGGAAACCAAAATGAAGAAAATCTTTTACGCAATTATCCGTTTTTCCCTTTCCAAATACAACTTCTTTTACTTTAGGAATTTTAAGGTCATTGGGAAGGAAAATATTCCAACAAATGGGGCTGTTTTATTTTCTCCCAACCATCAAAATGCTTTGCTAGACCCCTTACTGGTTGGAACAACTGCAGGGAAATCGATTTACTCCCTCACCCGTAGTGATGTCTTTGGTGGACCTTTGCAGTGGTTTCTCGACGCCATGCAAACCATTCCCGTTTACCGCATTCGCGACGGGTATGACAAGCTTAAAAACAATCAGCAAGTTTTTGAACGATGTTATACTCTCTTGAATAAAAAACAAAATATGATGATGTTTTCTGAAGGAAAGCACCACGATCAATACTATCTTTTGCGCCTGTCGAAAGGAAGTTCTCGACTAGCCATGGAGGCACAGTTGCGCTCGCCACAATACCCTATTTATCTTCAGCCAGTAGGAATAAATTATGGAAATCATCTTCATGCAAGACACGATTGCACGGTTGTTTATGGGAATGCCATTTATGTGCAAGATTACCTGAATACTTATCAAGAAAACCCTGCGAAAGGCCTCAATAAATTGCGAGATACTTTACAATTTGAAATGGAGGCCTGCCTTTGGTATCCAAAAAACGATTCTTCTTATGCGGAGAAAAAGATTTATATCAATCGAAAAAACACTCCACTGCCCTTTAGCCAATTAAAAACAGCATTAGAAAAAACCGCCCCTAATTTAGCTCTACCCACTAAGAAACTTTTTGTCTACAAAATCCTTATCGCCCTATTTAGCTTTGTTAATCTCCCCGCACATTTAGCCATTAATTCTCTTGTCAACCAATTTGATGATGTTGTTTTTCACGGCTCTATTAAGTACCTAGGAGGGCTTATAATTTTCTTTTTTTGGTGGGCAATTGGTATAAGTGGTTTTACAACAGAGGTGAATATTTATTGGGGAATTAGCTTCTTTATATGTTCTATCAGCAGTCTTTATCTTCGTCAATATTTTGTGAATAGACCGCTTTAATCAATTTTACTGATATTGTGCCTTATAATCACATAAATTGAGTTAATTATTGAG
>JAKMGK010000111.1 GCA_022424955.1 Flavobacteriaceae bacterium | reverse complement strand
TTATTGCTGAAGTGCGCTTCTAGCTGCTGGGGAACAAATTGATCTTCTGGCGCCACATAACCCTCGGGGTCTGGTGCAAGATTTTCAAATTGGATTTTGGCTAAATCTTCAAGGCTGGTTAATTTCTTTGACATTGTAGCGATTTAATGGCTAAAATAGTATTTTAGTTGCATCAATTGCAAACGCATGCGTCAGCTTTTCATTTTCTTTTTCTTAATCAACACTTACCTTATGGGGCAAAATCATCCTCCTTTAAACAAAATTCCTACTTCGCCAGAAAACGCAACTAGTGGAAACATTATCGCCCGTATGGTACAAGGTCTTGGCTATCGCTACTACTGGGCTACAAAAAATTTGAGGATAGAAGATTTAAGTTATCGCCCCAGTAAAGAAGGAGCTTCTACATTTGAGACTTTAGCACATATTTATGGTTTAGCAATAATTATTCGCAATGCTGCAACCTCTAGTCCAACCATTCGACCAATAAAAAGCCCCCCAAAAGATTATGTTGTATTGCGAGAGAAAACTCTAGAATATTTAGAACAAGCCAGTGCATTATTTTTAAACAAAACAACAGCAGAAGTTGACCAAATGCAGGTAATCTTTCAACGCGGTAATGACTTATATCACTATCCTGTGTGGAATTTACTCAATGGCCCTTTAGCCGATGCCATTTATCACACCGGCCAAGTGGTAAGTTTTAGAAGGACAAGCGGAAATCCTATTCAAAAAGGCGTAAATGTATTTATTGGTAAAACCAAAGAATAGTGAGCATAACTTCCCCCCACCAAAAGCGCTATAACAAGACTTTAGCCTTTATGGAACATCACCTAGAGCAGGGGAGTAGCCTGCTCGATTTAGGCATAGAAAATACCTTTACGCCCCAGTTAAAAGCAGCGGGATATCAAGTTGAAAATACCCAGGGAGAAAATTTAGACGATGACTATTTGGGCTACGCCAAAAAAGAAGTGGACTGTGTAACCGCTTTTGAAATTTTTGAGCATATGCTAGCCCCTTATAACATCCTTAAAGCCATTAAAAGTCAACGTTTAATTGCATCGGTCCCGTTAAAGTTGTGGTTTGCAGCGGCCTACTGGAACGAAGCAGACGACTGGGATAAGCATTATCACGAATTTGAGGTCAAACAATTTCAGTTCCTACTAGAAAAAGCAGGCTGGACCATCCAAGCACAAGAATTGTGGACTTCTCCAGACCCTAAAAAAATTGGGATACGTCCTCTGCTTCGCTATTTTACGCCGCGCTATTGTATAGTGTACTGCGAACGCAGCTAGTTATCTCTTTTTTCAAAGTTTTCCTTTTCCTTATCATTAATGCGCTTAGCAATAAGAAAAATCAAAAGGATCAAGATTATACCACCTATAATCACATCTGTCATTTTATCGTTACTGCGGTGCCATAAACGAGAATTTCAGAGCAACCTTGCATTACCATAGAGGTAGTAATACGAACATTAACAACAGCATTTGCTCCCATACGCTGAGCATCTTCTTGCATGCGCTGTAAGGCTTGTTCTCGTGAATCAGCCTGTAGTTTAGTGTATTCAGAGATTTCTCCGCCCACAATGTTTTTAAGTCCAGCAAAGATATCGCTCCCAAAATTTCGGGCGCGAACGGTGCTACCACGGGCAATGCCGTGAATTTCTGTGATGGCTTTATTAGAAACAGTAGGGGTGTTGACAATTAACATAATTTAAGGGAATAAGGATTGATCAATAGAAGGTAAAATACGCAAAGCGTTTTTATAATACAATTTTTGAAGAATATCGTCTGGTAAACCTAGCCCGTACATCTTCCAGTAGGCGTGACGTTTACGGTAATAATCAAAATATTCATCTTCGGTTTCTAAAACGCGAAAATAGGTGTAGTATTCTTTTACATTATAGGCATCTTTCCCAAAGAGGACTCGATCTTGATAATCGATCAAGAATTTTCTTGCTCTGCGGGGTTGACGACCTAGTTCAGCGAGTACTGCGCCGATTTCTGTCATCACATTAGGATAACGGTCTAAATGCGCTCCCAGGCGATCTAAATCGTTCCCTATCCAGCCTAAATGTGCATTGATAAAGGTGGTAGCAGGATGTTTTTCGAAGATATGGTGTTGTTCTGCTATAATGGATTCAAAAGAGGGCACTTTGGCAGGATCGCGATAACGATTGGGCTTTTGCTTGAGTTCTAACCAGCGTTCATTGTTTTTGTCTTTGGGAAGCCAAAAGGAGGGAGGCTCTGCTGAATGGATCAAGACAGGGAAGCCTAGACGACCACATTCTGCCCAAATAGGATCTAAACGGGGATCGTCAACAGCGATGCGTTGGCCATTTTTATCGACATCTGTCAATCCTAATCCCTTGTAAACTTTTAAGCCCATAGCACCATCGCGCTTGGCTTGGCGGAGAATTTTTAAATTATTTGCCGCAAAATCATCCTCGTCAATTTTTTCCCAGTCCAAATTGACAAACAGTCCAAAGCGGTTAGGGGCGTTCTCTTTCACGTTTTTAAGGCACTTTTCTAAATAAAGGCCACGAAAACCACTTAGGTTGATCATAAAGGCCATGTTGAGACTATCCATTTCTGCGGTAAGATCACTCAAATCCTTTACCGGCATATCAAATTGATGATTGTGAATGTCTATGAAGGGATATTTTGCCCTGGTGATCTTATTTTCGTGAACTACAAGGGTAGAAGGAGGGTTGTACTCCTCAAAACTCATGATATTTTGACGGTACTGTATCTTCCCGACAACATAATAAGAAAAGCCCCCTAAAACACTGATGAATAGGAAGGCTTTTAAGAAATTCTTTAAAGAAAAAAAAGCCATTTAGTTTAATGGAATCGCAACAGCAGTCGTGTCCCAACGCATGTGTAAGGTTAAACTTTTTCCGTCTTCTACAAAATCAATTGTAAAAGGATCTACAGGGGTTAACAGCTGTGCAGCAATGGCGTTGACACGCATAATATCTTTATCATAATCTGGTTCACTGTATCCAAATGCACCGGCTTCTTCATTTAAAGCAATCACCCAGTGATCTGCTTCAGGAATAGCATAGAGGCGATATTTTCCAGCAGCTAAGGCTCTCCCAGCAAAAGCAATCTCTAGATTTGTTTCAAAGGTAGTTGCTGCATTAGCGCCTAAACGCCAATATTCCCCATAGGGAACAAGCGCTTTATCTTCGGCAGGGCCAAAAATTAAACGATCGCGTTTATAAGGGCGGTGATAAACCACTTCGATTTTTAAATCGTCTTTTTCAAAGGTAGCAACACCTTTTGGACTTTTAGGATTAATAAAAGTTCCATAAACCATGTATCCAATTACAATGAGTAGGATAATTCCAAGGGCGGCGAATATTTTTTTCATTATGTTCAGGTGATTAATTTAATACACTCAAATATATAAATTATAAGGAATAGGGGTCCTAGATATTTCAAATATATCTATTTTACATAATGTTAATTATAGTGAATCACAATCTTTGGTTCCAGTATCGATAAGTAAAAGAATGGTCCATTGTTGGCCGTTCCAGCTTAAGGTAAAGGCATTATAGCCACAATGAGATAATGTATCGTCTAAATAAAAGCGAAATGGCACCCAGACTGTGGCCAAATTTAAATGTTGTTGAATGCTGGGTTTCCCTAAACGTTCTTCCCATGTTGGAATATCTTTTCTAGTGGCAACAGACCGTATAAAGCGATTGATGTCGTTTTTTTGTACTGTGGGTTGTCCATTTTTTAGGGTTGAACGCATCAAGCGTGCTTTTGGGCTTATCAATTGTTGCATGCCCGTGCTGTCTTTGGCATGAAATGCCGCAAAAAAGCTTTCGACAGCTGTATAAGGTGAAGGTCGCTCTTGTCCCATGCTTAACGTACAGTAAAGCGCGACCCATAAAAGTTGAAGTTTTTTCATACCTAAAAATAGACAAATTATGCTTGATGTATCACCCGCTGCAGGAAAGGAATTTCTATTACGGCGGCTTCCAGGGCATTTTTGCCTTGTTCATAAAGGTCAAAATAAACGGCCCTATAATCTAGCGGTTTTGTATACGGTCTTACGGCCAAATTGACAGAAGAATCCCCCAGTCAACCACGCCTACAAATGTGGCGGGATAATCAAGGATTTTTTCGTGATTTTCCATTAGGTCATACAAAATTCTTTTGGCTTGCTCAATCGAATCTCCATAGCCTATCCCAAAGGTGATGTCTACCCTTATGGTTCCTTCTGTGGCATAGTTGGTGATTTCTCCGTTGGCCACTGCACCATTAGGTAAGATCACCGTTTTGTTTTCTGGGGTTAACAAGATGGTGACAAAGATTTGTATTTCTTTAACGACGCCAGTATATCCTTTGGTTTCGATTAAATCGCCTACGCCAAAAGGTATAAATAAGAGAATCATCACCCCGCCAGCAAAGTTTTGTAAGGTTCCGTTCA
Source organism: Flavobacteriaceae bacterium (assembly GCA_022424955.1). Lineage (GTDB taxonomy): Bacteria > Bacteroidota > Bacteroidia > Flavobacteriales > Flavobacteriaceae > Arcticimaribacter. The sequence goes on along the minus strand of JAKMGK010000111.1, from coordinate 2,877 downwards.
AGGCCATATACTAATATAGACTCTGAAACTCTCGCGGCTATACCCCTAGATTGTATAAGTAAATATTAATTTTCATGCGTTTCTGTTAAAAACCCTGTGAACAATCTCTTGCTTGTTAGGGTTAAATGCGCCTTAAAAGCCCTTAACTTTAAGTAAAACCATAATCATGAACGATCGTCCAAATGATTTACGTCGCATTCGACCAGAGATCAAGAAAACCCAACAGTTTGCCACTATGGGGGCAGAAGAACGTTTTCAAAACGAGACCCTCCGCCCTATTTTAAAATTGCAGAACCCCTTGTTTATTGAAGTCTTTCATCAATACATTGAAAAGCGCAAAGGAGTGTTTTACGATTTAGGTTTAGAAAAAAAACTGGCTTATATCGAAAGTAGTTTGATCAAAGATCAAAAGTTTCGCAATTCGGTTAAGGGAATGATCATTGGGCATTTTACCGTATCAGAATACCACCAATACAGCAGTAATTCTTCGGCCTTAAACAAACGGATGATGAATATGGTCATTGAGCGTTTAAAAGACCAAGTACAACTCTTTGATGCTCCGCCAGTGGTCATCTCAAAAGTAAGTTAGTTACAGCAAGGATTCCCCGTTTAAGTCAGTAGTTAAGACACTGCTCATATAGTCAAAATAGGGTCTTACTGCTTTAAAGTCACTATTGACTTGTGCCATAAAATTGGGCGACAACACTTCTTTATCGCTATACTTTCTGGTAAACAAATACGCCTTTTTCCGTATCAGGTCGATGTTGGGATCTTCTTTAGAAAAACCCTTGGGAGCGGTTTTGACTTCCTCCCCTTCTAGCCTTCCCCATACTTTTTTAAAGGCGGGTTGTGCTACAATCTCCCGAAACTCTTCTCCGTCGATTTCCATTTCTTTGCGAATGCGAAAGAGGTCTTCTTTCGAAGGATTCCAAAAGCCGGTGGCGACAAAGTTATCTCCTGGTTTGATATGCAGGTAATAGCCCCCGCGATAAGCGGGTTTTTCTCGGTGAAAAGAAATCCCAAAATGGGTTTTAAAGGGCGTTTTATCTTTTGAAAAGCGTACATCGCGATAGAGGCGGAAAAGCTTAAATTTATCCACGCTATCATGTTCGTTCATCTGCGCAGTTAAGTCTGTAGCAAACTGTTTTACTTCGGCTTCTAGGGCCTTAAAGCGCTTCTTTTGAGGTTCAAACCATTCTCGGTTATTGTTGTTTTCCAATTCCTTAAAAAAGGAAAATACGTCTGGGTTAATTGTCGCTGCCATAAGAATTAGATCATGCTGTCGATCCAGCGGTTAACTTTTTCTTCTAATAAGGCCAAAGGAATACAACCAGACTCTAAAACCACGCGATGAAATGCTCTGATGTCAAAGTTTTCGCCTAAGGCTGTTTCTGCCTTGCTGCGCAATTCCCGTATTTTTAATTGCCCAATTTTGTAGGATAATGCTTGCCCAGGATTGGCCATATAGCGCTCAATTTCAGAGGTGATTTTAACTTCAGATTCCGATTCGTTTTCCAGAGAGTACTGAATCGCTTGCTCGCGGGTCCATCCTTTTGCATGTAAACCAGTATCGACCACTAAACGGATCGCGCGGTGCATCTCTGCCGCCAGCATCCCGAAGTATTGATAAGGATCTTCATACAAGCCTAGCTCCTTCCCAAGAGACTCTGTATATAAAGCCCAACCTTCCCCATAAGCGCTGTACCATAGATTTTTTCTAAAAGAAGGTAAAGCTGTGTTCTCCTGCTGTAAGGAAATCTGGAAATGGTGCCCTGGTATGGCCTCGTGCAAGAACAAATCTTCGTCTTGGTGTACATTATAAGTGGCTACATCGCGAATAGGAACATAGAAAATTCCAGGACGTGTCCCGTCTAATGACCCCGGATTGTACTCTGCGCTCGCAGAAGCTTCTCTAAAAGCTTCGATACGTCTTACTTCAAAAGGGGTTTTAGGCTGTAAGGAAAACAATTCGTTTACCTTAGGGATCACCCGTTGATGAATGGCGTTAAAGTTATCTATCACCTGCTGTGGATCGTCAAACGGCATCAATACCTCTGCAGTACGCACATGATCAAAGAAAGCCAAAAGGTCTCCTTCAAAGCCCACTTCGGCCTTTATGGCCTCCATTTCGGTACGAATGCGGGCCACTTCGCTCAAGCCCAATTGGTGAATCTCTTCTGGCGTCATATTGGTCGTGGTATAACGCTTAATGGCGTGCTGATAGTAGTCTGCTCCTCCCTCTAAGGCATCAAAACCACTACTTTTTCGGCCTGCGGCCAAATATTCTCCCGCCATAAAATCGTGTAAACGGCGATAAGCTGGAATCACTTTATCTTGGATTAAAGCGGTATAGGCTGTGGTGAAGTTTTCTTTGTCGGCTTCGCCAAAAGTTGTAGGGATGTTTTTTATGGGTACGTAAAAGAGATGTTCTTCTACGGTTTCAGTCAACATTTGCGCCAATTGCGGAATCACTTTATAAATTAAAGAAGTAGGTAAAACCCATCCTTTCTCTATTCCTTCTCCCATATTGTCTTCTGCCGATTGCATCCAGGCTAGATATCCTTCAACACGCACTAACCAATTGCGGTAATCTTGTGGAGTAGCAAAAGGCTGCGCCCCTTGTCCACTGGCCAACTGGCCAAAGCTCAAATGAAAAGACCACATTTGGTCTAAAGGCATCAAGTGTTTGAGGTGTTTTTTATCGGCTAAAGCAATGTCAATTTCCCACAACATCAATTGTTTGTTCAAGCGTTGATCTTCGCTTAAAATATCGTCTGGAAATTGGGCTAAGCCCGCTTTGTATTTTTCATTCAAGGCAATTTCTTTGGCAGAAAACGCCTTGGAAAGATAATTGGGTAAGGTATCGTTATAGCGACT
>JAKMGK010000094.1 GCA_022424955.1 Flavobacteriaceae bacterium | reverse complement strand
ATCTTTGAGAAAGCCTCAAGGGAGAATATTTTAAATTAAAGGAGTTGCTATCTTGTGCATTGATTTATCTTCTGTTTACCTAAAAAAATAATTATGAAATATATAGATGACTTAAAATGGCGCTATGCCACTAAACAGTTTGACACAACTAGAAGAGTTTTGCCGCGAGACATGTTAAAGATTAAAGAGGCGATACAGCTAGCAGCCAGTTCTTACGGTTTACAATTATACAAGGTTTTAAGGATAGAAGATAAAGCCCTGCGTAAAAAGCTAAGAGCTGCCTCTTATGATCAATCTCAAGTGACCGATGCCTCTCATTTTTTTGTTTTCTGTCGTTATGCAAAAGTTGAAACAGGGCATATTGACGAGTATCTCACTCTTAAAGCGACAAAACACGCAGTTCCTTTTCAAGATTTCAAAGAATATGGCGATCAAATGAAAACTAGTATTATTGAGAACATGGGGGCAGATAAACAAGATATATGGACAGCAAAGCAGGTATACATTGCCCTGTCAAATGCACTTTCTGCTTGCGCAATACTGAAGATCGACGCTGCACCCATGGAAGGTTTTGATCCAGAAGCTTACGATGAAATTTTAGGCCTAGCGGAAAAGGGATTAAAAGCAACGGTGATTTTAGGGATAGGTTATCGCAGTGCAAAAGATGACAGTCAGTTTTCACCTAAAGTGCGTAAATCGCTCGAAACTCTTTTTGAAACGATTTAATCTGATTTTTTCAGGGAATTAATTTGTAATTTTAGGGCATAATTTTGTTTTTATGGAAACCATTAATAAATATTCTGGTATCATGATCAGTATCCGGAAGATTGTTAGTGCAATTAATCTGGAGTCAAAGAGGATAGAAAAAGATTATGGGTTGAGTATACCACAGTTACTCACCTTAAAGTTTTTAGAAGAGAAAGCAGAGGTCAAAAAAGACGCTTAGATTAATTTCTTTTAGGTTCGACTTACCCCTAACACAATAGGGTGAAAAAATGTATCTTGCCGTTTATACTTCTTAAATGGATTAAGCTATGGAAAGAGCTCTATCGGTAAAAGCACCTGGAAGAATTTGTTTTTTTGGGGATCATCAAGATTATCTAGGCTTACCCGTGATTGCTGCTACCATCGATCGTTATATTTATATAGAGGCTATGCCAAAGGAGGAAAACACCCTCTCCATTGAACTCCTTGATTTAGATCAGCAAGAGACCCTATCGCTTGACGAAAATTTTGATCTTCTAGCTCCCAGAGACTACTTCCGTTCTGTCATAAGGGTATTAAAAAGAGCTGGAATTCATCTCCAACAAGGATATCATGTAAAAATACATGGCGATATTCCTCTAGAATCGGGATTATCCAGTTCTTCGGCCATGGTAGTTGCATGGACTAGACTCTTGCTTAAATTAGCCCAGCCCCAGAACTGCTTTAGTGACGAACAAATTGCCCAATGGAGTTACACTGCTGAAGTACTAGAATTCAATGAACCCGGAGGCCTAATGGATCAATATACCATTGCCTTGGGCGGGATGGTCTGTCTCAATACAGTAACAGGAAGTTACCAACGTCTATCTGCCCCTTGGGAAAGTGTCATCATAGGAGATTCGGGCATTAAAAAAAGTACTCTAAGTGTCTTATCTCAAGCCAAAGATAATGCCTTAGAAGCCCTTGAAATTGTTAAAGCCCAAGACCCCTCTTTTCAGCTTGAAAAGGCGGGAAAGGCCACTTACCTGCAAACCAAATATTTACTTCCTTCAGCATTAAAACCCTATTGGTATGCTGCAATTCATAACCATCTTATTACCCAAGAAGCCTTATCGCTTTTGAATCAACCTACCATTGAAATGAATAAGTTAGGCCAATTGATCAATGCGCATCAAACTATTTTACAACATCAAATTAAGAACACTCCTTCCCGTATAATAGAAATGATGGAGGCAGCTAATGCAAAAGGAGCTTATGGAACTAAAATTGTTGGCTCTGGTGGAGGTGGATGTTTTGTTGCCTTATGTTCTCAAGACTCAACTGCTAATGTGATTAAAGCCATAGAAACAACTGGAGCTAGACAAGCCTTTTCTGTTAATATAACTTCATTTTCAAATGGCTAAATCTAGACATCTTTTGATCATGGCTGGTGGTGCTTCTTCCCGCATGAAGAAAAGTTTAGCACAATACGATTTAGATCAATCTACCCTTCAAATAGCGCAAAAGCATCACAAATGTCTCATCCCTGTAGGAAAGAATAAATTACCCTTGCTGTATTATCATCTACTGCAAGCAAAGCGGGTAGGGGTGACCCAAGTATTTATTATTACACCAGAAAAAAATCAAGGTTTTTACGACTTTTTAGATCAGGAGTATATTAAAACCGCCTTTACTTCTATCTCAATTAAGTTTATACAACAACAACTTCCTGCTGGAGCCAAAAAGCCCCTTGGTACTGCCGATGCAGTGCAACAAGCACTCGATAAAGCACCTATGTTAAAAGAAGGGTCTTTTGTCGTTATGAACGGCGATAATATTTATTCTGTTAAAAGCTTAGAAGCTTTATTTTCTTTGGCAACTACTCAAAATGCACTGATTGGTTATGATCAAGAAGGGCTTAACTTTTCTAGAGAGCGCCTTCAGAAATTTGCCCTGCTCAAGGTTAATAAAGAAGGTTTTCTTACTGCTATAGTAGAAAAGCCCTCTCTAGAGACGATGAATGCTGCAAGAGATTCCGCAAATAAAATTAGGGTAAGCATGAATATTTTTAAGTTATATGGTCCCATTATATATGCTTTTTTAGAGAATTGTCCCATAGATCCTATTCGTAAAGAGAAAGAACTCCCCACTGCAGTTCAACAATTTATACATGTAAACAAAGAGGGATTTTTATTGCTTCCTTTTTGTGAGCATGTTCCAGACTTGACTTCCGCTCAGGACATTGATCTTTTGAACCAGTTGCCCCTTTAAGCCTTACAGGCTATTTTTCAACTGCTTTACTTTATCTTTCTTGAGAGAAATCTTATCTTCAATACGTATCTCTTAAAATACATTAACAATTCACTGTATGAAACGACGCAACTTTATTCGATCGGCAAGTTTAGGTACCGCAAGTATTGCAAGTATGGGTTTTTCAAGTTTGCAAGAAAGTACACCCAGACCAATTGAGTCAAAATATATGGGAGGCTTTGCTGCACAAGCCAAAGCAACAATCAAAGCGGCCTTTATTGGTTTAGGTTACCGTGGGAATGATCATTTACGCAATTTTGCTTCCCTTCCAGGGACAGAAGTCGTGGCCCTGTGTGATCTTTATCAAGACAATTTAGAAACAAAGTTAGCCACCTTAAATAAAATAGACCAGCATAAACAACATCAAACGGTAAAGACCTATTGGGGAGACGAAAATCACTGGCGAGTAATGTTAGAAGAAGTCGCTCCAGATGTGGTATTTATTTCTACTAATTGGGCAAATCACGCCCCCATGGCTATCGCGAGTATGGAAAAAGGAGCACATGCTTTTGTGGAAGTTCCCCTTGCAACATCAATGGAAGATTTATGGACAATTGTCAACACCTCAGAAAGGACACAGAAGCATTGCATGATGCTTGAAAATGTCAATTATGGTCGAGATGAATTACTGTTTTTAAATCTTTGTCGTAAAGGCTATATTGGAGAATTATTGCATGCTGAAGCGGCTTATATTCACGAGCTTCGCTGGCAGATGAAAGAAGAAGAACGCGGAACCGGATCCTGGAGAACATATCATTATGCCCATGGGAGAGGAAACTTATATCCCACCCACGGTCTAGGCCCTGTAGCGCAATATATGAACTTAGCTCGAGGGGAAGACAATTTTAAAAGTTTAGTCTCTTTTTCAAGTCCTGCTAAAGGAAGGAGTCTTTATGCAAAAAAGAACTTCTCGCAAGAGCATAAGTGGAATCAGCTTGACTTTGCAAATGGAGATCTCAATACCTCTTTGGTCAAAACTCAACTAGGGAGAACCATTATGATTCAATGGGATGAAACTAGTCCCAGGCCTTATACGCGCCATAATCTTGTTCAGGGAACTATGGGCACCCTAGCAGGTTTTCCAACACGGGTAGCCCGAGAAGGAGGGGTAGAGGGAATAACAAAAGATCATCATCGTTGGTTTCAAGGGGAACAAATGCAAATGTTATATGAAAAATATGATCATCCGTTATACAAGCGATTGAATACTTATACCAAAAACTCTGGTCATGGCGGGATGGACGGGATTATGATGTATAGAATTGTTGAGTGTTTGCATAAAGGACAGCCCCTAGATCAAAACGTTTATGAGGGAGCCTTGTGGAGTGCAGTGGGACCATTAAGTGCAGTTTCAATTGCCCAAGAGGGGATGCCCCAAAAATTTCCTGATTTCACCAGAGGTGAATGGAATAAAACGGACCCTTTAAGGATTATTGAATAAAAAAATACGAAGTAAAAATATGGGAGAGGTCCCTTCTCTTTTTTTCCTTTTGTCATTTATATCCTTTTCATTTTAAGGATAGACAGACTTGGTTTCCACTTAAATTCTTATCCTTTCTAAAACTCAAAAAATCCTTTCCTTTTAGGTTTTTCTTAAAAATAGTGGTTAAATTTAATACGGAGACCAAGACCATTAGACACACTATTTATGCACTATTATTTTAGGAAAAAATTCTTCAAGGTAATTTTCTTGTTCCACAAGTTCTTTACTAAAACTACCCGCCCGCTCAAGGGATTTTATGACATTTATTTAACCCCTGCATACCATGACAAAACCTTTGAATATTGTTTTAAAGGAACTTATGGAACACAATTTAGTGACTTCCTGGCTAATATTACAGACGAGTTATTTTTTTTAGATATTGGTGCTAATCAAGGCTTGTATTCTGTTTTGGCAGGGAAAAATCCAGCTGTAAAAAAAATATTTTCTTTTGAGCCTAATCAAGTGATTGTTCCCCGCTTAATAAATAATCTTAAGATAAACCAGATTCACACCTCTGAAATCATTCCCGCAGCTATTTCTAATCAAACCGGAGAGTTAACACTTAATACCGTTGAGGGGCATTCGGGTAAGTCCAGTCTTAGAACAGTCAAGCAAGAAAATAAGACTACTTCAACAGTCAAAATTATTCAAACGATTAACCATGAAGCGTTAAACAAGCGCATACAGGGGCAACCCTTAAACGGAATAAAAATTGATGTTGAGGGACATGAAGAAGTTGTTATTCAGGAACTGGTGAAATGCGATTTTTTTAAGCAAACCCAATGGATCTTTTGTGAAATTGATGAAAAGTGGATTAACCCAGAAAATATTTACCGCCTTTTAAGAAAAGAGGGATTTACTTATTTTGAACGTATTGGCAATCATCCTACCCATTATGATGTGATGATGCGTCGATAAATTTCTATTGATTACATTTTTAATTAAATTAGTTCAAAATTGATAGTTATGAGAATTGCATTTTTCTTTTTCCTTTTGATTTCGATGAATGGATATTCACAAGATTGGATTTTGGTTGATGTTGTCAAACAAACAAGAAAAGAAGTTATCTATCGTATAGACGATGGCGAAAAGGTTAAAAAAGTAAAACACGATAGTCCTTCTATTATTAATCTAATATCTACCATAGAAGAAGACGGATATAAACTGGAGAAAATAACACAAGGTATCGAGTTGGATTTAAATGGAAATTTACCTATTATTAGGAATAATGCTCAGCAAAACTTTGGTGTTACTACACTTACACTTGACAATAATAATCGTGTGATGCTTTGGTTTAAAAAGAAATAAACACCTTTTAGAATTCGTATAGTTGTAGAAAAGATGACCATGGGCAAAAGCTAATGCCATTTCAGCTTTCACTTCATTATGTACCCTCTAAACTGTGAAGTACACAATCCACAAACAAGAAGCTGGAGGTTCTGCCTTTTTTTGTGGATTAGACTGATTGTTTAGGGTTTAAAGTGTTTTTGAATACTATAAAAAGTATCCCAAATAAAAAAGGGAGCATTTAACTCCCTTATTTTCAGTGACCTCGGCAGGATTCAAACCTGCAACCTCTTGAGCCGTAATCAAGTGCACTATTCAGTTATGCTACGAGGCCTTTTGTGGGGGCAAATATAACATTTATTCTTAACTAGGATTGATTTTTTTGTCTCCTTTTTTTGGGCAAATGGCTTTTATTTTTTTCTAAAATATTTTTCCGTTTGGTCACGATTAGCAAAGATAAGCAGCTACTTGACCTTCAAAAAATTAGTCATAAAAAAGCATCCGTTTATGCGGATGCTTTTTATGTTAAAGATCAAAAAGAGTATTAAATCTATGCAGATTTAACTGTCTTAATAATTCTTGCTGCAATTTTATATGGATCTCCATTCGATGCTGGGCGACGGTCTTCCAACCATCCTTTCCATCCTTTTTCTACCGTAATAATTGGAATTCGGATAGATGCTCCACGGTCAGAAACACCATAGCTAAAGTCATTAATAGATGCTGTTTCATGAAGACCAGTCAAACGTTGTTCGTTGAACTGTCCATACACCTCAATGTGTTCTTTGGTTACAGGTCTAAACGCTTCACAAATTTTTTCATAGGTAGCTTTGTCTCCACATGTACGTAATACATTATTTGAGAAGTTAGCGTGCATACCAGAACCATTCCAGTCCCCTTTTACAGGTTTTGGGTGATACTCGATATAATATCCATATTGCTCTGTTAAACGATCAAGTAAGTAACGAGCAACCCAGATTTCATCTCCGGCTTTCTTCGCTCCTTTAGCGAACAATTGGAATTCCCATTGTCCACTCGCAACCTCTTGGTTGATTCCTTCAAAATTAAGTCCAGCTTCGATACAAAGATCAGCGTGCTCTTCTACGAAATCTCTTCCGTGGGTATTTCTTCCACCAACAGAACAATAGTATAATCCTTGTGGTCCAGGGTATCCACCTACTGGGAATCCAAGGGGTAATTGCGTGTCTTTGTCCATGATGAAGTATTCTTGCTCGAAACCGAACCAGAAATCATTATCATCGTCGTCAATAGTTGCACGTGCATTTGATTCGTGCGCAGTTCCATCTGCGTTTAATACCTCAGTCATTACTAAGAAACCGTTGATTCTAGTTGGGTCTGGGTAGATGGCTACTGGTTTCAATAAACAGTCAGAAGATCCCCCCTCTGCTTGTTGCGTAGATGAACCGTCGAAAGACCATACCTCACAGTCTTCTAGTTTACCACTAAAGTCTTCAACTACTTTTGTTTTGCTACGTAAGTTGGAAGTGGGTTCATACCCGTCTAACCAAATGTACTCTAATTTTGATTTGCTCATTTGAATAATTTTAAACTAACAATTATCACAAAAATATGTTTTTACAATTACTCCCTATTTTTTAAGGGGGGTAAAATATCAACAAATGCATTATTTTTGTTAATACGGTAATTTTTGATGGGTAAAATTTTCAAAAATTGAAAAAACATAAAGAATCTCATATAAATATTAATTTATATTTGTAGTAAAATAAAATCCCAATTTGATGAATAACTTACGTTTTGAAGCCTTGCGCAAAATAGCCAATCAAGAGAGAAGTGTTTACGTGCCAAATGATAATCGTTTTGACCATTTTGCAGAAAATGTTTTAGACGACAATAAATTACAAAATTACCTTAGTAAGTCTGCTTTTAAAGAGATGACTCAGGCCAGTCATAAAGGGACTCAGATCAATCGCTCTTTAGCAGAACAAATAGCGCAAGCGATGAAAGTTTGGGCCTTGGGAAAAGGTGCTACACACTACACCCACTGGTTTCAACCACTAACCGGTGCAACAGCAGAAAAGCACGAATCTTTTTTAGATTTTACCAAAACTGGGGACGCGATTGCTGCCCTAGATGGTTCTCAATTAGTCCAACAAGAACCCGATGCTTCTAGTTTTCCTAGCGGGGGAATTAGAAATACTTTTGAAGCAAGAGGTTATACCGCATGGGACCCTACCTCTCCCGCATTCTTATTTGGAAAAACACTCTGTATTCCTACTATTTTTGTTTCCTATACAGGAGAAGCTTTAGACTATAAAACCCCCCTTTTACGCTCTATTTCTGCAATCGATAATGCTGCGACAGATGTATGTAAGTATTTTGACAAAAATGTCCAGAAAGTAATCCCAACCCTAGGTTGGGAACAAGAGTATTTTCTAGTTGATAGAATATTGGTTGCATCCAGGCCAGATATTATTTTAACTGGTAGAACCTTGTTAGGTCATGGCTCTTCCAAGGGACAACAATTAGACGATCACTATTTTGGTTCAATTCCTACAAGAATACTCGCTTATATGAACGAGTTAGAAGAAGAGTGCATGTTGTTAGGTATACCGGTGAAAACACGTCATAACGAAGTGGCTCCATCCCAGTTTGAGTTAGCCCCTATTTTTGAAGAGGCTAATCTTTCTGTTGATCACAACGCATTGTTAATAGACGTCATGAAAAGAGTTGCCGAAAAGCATAATTTAGAAGTCTTATTTCACGAAAAACCTTTTGCAGGAATTAATGGCTCTGGAAAACACAATAACTGGTCGCTAGCGACTAATACTGGGGTGAATCTTTTGAGCCCTGGAAAAACCCCTATGAGTAACCTGCAATTTTTAACTTTCTTTGTCAATACCATTGCAGCCGTATTAGATTATCAAGATCTTATGTGTGCCTCCATGATGAGTGCTAGTAACGATCATCGTCTAGGAGCAAACGAAGCGCCGCCCACAATTATCTCTGTCTTTATCGGGAAGCAGTTGACAAAGGTGCTCACCGATCTTGAACATGTTTCTAAGGGGAAATTATCGCCAGAAGAAAAAACAGATCTCAAGCTCAACGTAGTAGGAAAGATACCTGAAATATTATTAGATAATACAGATCGCAACAGGACTTCCCCATTTGCCTTTACCGGAAACAAATTTGAGTTTCGTGCAGTAGGATCAAAAGCTAATTGTGCTAAACCCATGACCGTTTTAAATACCATTGTCGCAAATAAGCTTGAGGCTTTTAAAGAAAACGTAGAAAAGCTCTTAGCAAAAGACACCAAAATGAAAAAAGATGACGCCATCTTCAATGCATTGAGAGATATGATTAAGGAAATCTCTCCTGTTTTATTTGAAGGAGATGGGTATAGCGATGCATGGGTTAAAGAAGCTAATAAACGTGGACTATATCATGCACAAAATACACCTGAAGCTTTACAAGCCTATGTCGCCCAAAAAAATGTAAAGCTTTTCGAAGAATTAAATGTTTTATCTGAAAGAGAACTCAAGGCTAGATTAAATGTAGATCTTGAGCATTATACCCTCGCAATTCAAATTGAGGGAAGAACATTAGGCGATTTATCAAGAAACCACATTATTCCCACCGCCATAAAGTACCTCAATACATTGATCGAAAATGTCAAAGGTTTAAAAGATATTTATGGCGATAAATACACCCAACACGCTCATGAGCAAATGCAATTAATCGAACGTATTTCTAATCATATCGCAGAAATAAACACTGGGGTGAACAGGATGATTGAAGCTCGTAAAAAGGGCAATGCTATTGAAGATGGTTTTGAAAAATCTTTAGCCTATTGCAATACCGTAAAACCCTATTTTGAAACCATTCGTTATCATTGTGATAAGCTAGAATTACTCGTAGATAATTCTTTGTGGCCATTAGCAAAATATCGAGAATTGCTTTTTTCCCACTAGGAATCTGATAGAAGTTTTGCAAGCGGAATAAAACCCCTACTTTTGTAAAAAATTTTTAGATGAGTTCAGCTTCTAGCGATCGTTACAAACAACGTGGGGTTTCTGCCCAAAAAGAAGATGTGCACAATGCCATCAAAAATATTGATAAAGGTTTATTTCCTAAGGCATTTTGTAAAATTGTTCCAGATCACTTGACAGACAGTCAAGAACACTGTATAGTGATGCATGCCGATGGTGCTGGAACAAAATCTTCATTGGCCTATGCCTACTGGAAAGAGACAGGTGATTTATCTGTTTGGAAAGGAATTGCACAAGATGCCTTAATCATGAATATAGACGACCTGCTTTGTGTAGGTGCTACAAAAAATATCTTACTATCCTCTACTATAGGGCGGAACAAGCAACGTATTCCTGGCGAGGTATTGGCTGCCATTATCAATGGAACAGAAGAGTTAATCAATGACCTTGCAAAACACGGGGTGTCTATCAAAAGCACTGGTGGTGAAACAGCAGATGTAGGTGATCTTGTTCAAACCATTATTGTTGATTCTACCGTAGTAGCGAGAATGAAGCGAGACGATGTTATCGATAACGCTAATATTCAAGCTGGTGATGTGATTGTGGGACTAGCCTCTTTTGGACAAGCGAGCTATGAAAGCGAATACAATGGGGGGATGGGAAGCAATGGTCTAACTTCTGCACGCCACGATGTTTTTAACCATGCTGTAAGAGATAGGTTCCCCGAAACTTTTGACGCTAGTGTTCCTGCTGAATTGGTTTATTCTGGCGCTAAAAACTTGACCGACGCTGTAGAGAATGCTCCGCTAGATGCAGGGAAGCTTGTATTATCTCCAACAAGAACTTATGCACCGATTATCCAAAAAATATTTGAAAAAATACAAAGGCAAAATATCCACGGAATGGTCCATTGTAGCGGAGGAGCACAAACTAAAGTTTTACACTTTATCGATCAATTGCATATAATCAAAGACAATCTTTTTGCAACTCCTCCTTTATTTGAGATGATTCAAAAAGAATCTGGAACAGATTGGAAAGAAATGTATGAAGTCTTTAATATGGGACATAGAATGGAATTGTATGTTCCCGCTGCCCAAGCACAAGAGATTATTGATATTAGTGAATCATTTGGTGTAGCAGCAAAGGTTGTTGGTCGGGTGGAAGCAGCTAAGACAAAACGATTGAACATCAATAGTACTTACGGTAATTTCACCTATTAATCTTTTCTTTTTCAAGAATACTACAAGTTGTTTTTAATTATTTCATTCTTTTGAAGTTAAGACTTCAGTAGGAGTACAAATTTGTTTAGTATATTTATAAAAAAAGAAAATGAAAAAGACAATCTGGCCCTTAGAGTCTAAGCTTCTTTTATACACTGCTGTCTTTATATTTCAGCAATGTAGTAAAGGAGACGACGGGGGGAATGGTTATGGTTCTACCACAGAACCAATAGTAGTCACAGTAACCGCCTCTAATTTCAATACCAATTTTAATGAAAACCCAACTGAAGGTGAGAGTATTGGTACTATTCAAGGAAGTACGAACAGCGGCTCTGTGCGTTTTTCAATCATTTCACAAAGTGATAGTGGTGCCATTTCTGTTAATGCTACAACAGGTCAAATCACGGTGGCAGATGCAAGTCTTTTTGATTATGAATCTCGCATGGTGATTACAGCTGTAGTGAGAGTTTCCTCTGGTGGCGTATCTGAAGATATAACGGTGACCATCAATTTAGTCGATATCGTTGAGGTAGATGTTTCAACCTTGACCCTTTGGGAAGGAACTCCCATCACCTTTACGAAAGATAATGGAGCCGATCCTACTCAGTCTGAAAATCAAGACCGCATCTCCGATAATGTCTGGCTTACCAGGGGAGATGTGGGCATTTTATTTAATGCGTTTAGTGAAAGTGCAGCCAGTAATGGCTCAAGCCCTGCAGATACAGAGTGGGCACAGGGAACTTTTGATGATCTAGAAACAATGGAATTCACTAATTTCCGTGCAGCCTGTCCAGGTGAAAAACCCAAAAATGTAGTAGGGATTCCTATGGTAGTGCATCTTATTCAAGATGACGTATACATTGAAATCACCATTACTTCATGGGCACAAGGAAAAGTTGGCGGATTCACCTATGAACGCAGTACACCCTAGTAATGAAACAACTGTTCTTTTTGTTTATTGTTTGTTGCGCTACTCCTTTGTTTGGGCAGCAATGGGAAGAGGATTTTTCCCAAGCGCAAGAAAAGGGCTTTGAAGAGCAAAAGAAATTATTACTCGTTTTTTCTGGTTCAGATTGGTGCATTCCCTGTATTCGCCTAGAAAAAGAAGTTTGGCAAGACAGTACTTTTTTGGCTTACGCCAAAGAAAATCTAGTCTTGTATCGAGCAGATTTCCCAAAGCGAAAAAAGAATCAATTAGCCCCGGAATTAAAAGCGAAACACGAAAGTTTAGCAGCCCAGTATAACCCGCAAGGTTATTTTCCGTGGGTAGTTGTTTTTGGGAAAGATAAATCTGTCAAGGGCAACTTTGTTTACACGAAAGACCCTGTTTCACAATATATTAAGCAAATAAAATCCTTCTAATGAGCCGAGCTTGCTTAGTGTTTTTGATCTTTATATCTGCCCTAAATAGCACAAGCGCACAAGTCGTTTTTCAGCGATCATTTATCAAAATGGGCTCTGCTTTTGATTTGACTCTGGTGGCAAATAATCAAGTGGAAGCAGATCAATTATTCGAACAAGCTATAGCAGAAATTGACCGGATTGAGCGTTTAATCTCTTCATGGGATCAATCCTCTGAAACCTCTCAAGTCAATCAAATGGCCGGAAAAGAAGCTGTAAAGGTGGCAAAAGAATTGTATGATTTAGTCTTTCGTGCAAAAGCAATTGCACAATTGACCAATGGCGCTTTTGATCCTACCTACGCTTCTGTCGATAAAATATGGACTTTTGACGGGCGGGATGTTGAACAACCCAAAGCTGAAATTATATCGGCTTCTGTTGCTAAAATAGGCTTTGATAAAATTGTATTTGATCCTTTAGAAAGTTCACTTTACCTTCCACTACAAGGAATGAAAGTAGGATTTGGGGCGATAGGTAAGGGTTATGCTGCAGATCGTGTAAAATCTCTATTGCAAAAACAAGGGGTGGCTGCAGGTATCGTCAATGCCTCTGGTGATATGTCTGCCTGGGGGATAAAGCCCAATGGAGAACCCTGGCAAGTAGGACTGATCAACCCAAAAAATAAAGACAAGGTCTTTGCGTGGTTTCCTGTTAAAAATAAGGCGGTTGTTACTTCTGGAGACTATGAAAAATTTATACTGATTAATGGAAAACGTTATGGCCATATAATTAATCCTAAAACAGGTTTCCCCAGTCAGGGCGTAATTAGTTGTACCGTTTTTGCCCCAAAGGCAGAATTAGCCGACGCCCTCTCTACTGCCTTATTCGTTATGGGGGTCGAAACAGGTATCGATTTTATTAATCAATTAAATCAAGTAGAAGCGATTATGATTGATGATACGGGAAAAGTACATACTTCAAAAAATATTAAAATCGATGAAACAGCTTAGTGCAGGTCTTTTATTAATGCTCCTTTGTTCTGCTTGTACGGTAGTAAAAGAATATAACAAGATTGCGATCAACGATCAAGATATGCAATTAAGTGCTTTTCCCTGTGAGCGTTTTGAAACTAACTTTCAAATCTATCGCGAGGCTGCTGCTGGTGCAAATGGAGGAAAAACCGGAGGAGGCTGTGGGTGTAATTAGACCAATTTTAGTGTTCTTTTTTTGTACTTGCCTTTTTGAAGGAAAGGCACAGCTAGACTCCTTAAATCAATTTAAGAAAAAGGTCCTTGACGCTGTTGAGGTAGACGTATTGATGAGTTATTATGAACAAGAGGGGACTCATGCAGCAGTGACGGGAGGCTTAGGGAATGAATATTTAACAGACTACAGTCCTTCTATTGTAGTAAGAATGCCTATTAAAGAAGACGCTGTTTTAACTGCAGATGTGGGACTTTCTGCCTATACCTCGGCAAGTTCAAGCAATGGTAATCCTTTTAATCAAACCGGGGCATCAACTGCGGGCAGAAATAACAATAACAACTATGCCAACGAAAATCAAGGAGGGACACCCCCTCAAGGATCCCCATGGATTGCTTCGACAGGCGCCTCTAGAAAAGATGTTTTAACAACAGTTAATGTGAGCTATCAAAAAGCAAGCGTGGATAGAAATCGCTATTGGGGGGTCAATCTAGGTGGATCAATTGAGTACGACTATGAATCTTTTAGTAGTGGTATTTCTTATGCTCAACTGTGGAATGAAAAAAATACTGAGCTCTCGCTAAAGGGACAAGTGTATCTCGATCGATGGAAGCCTATTATCCCGACAGAATTGCACGAATATGAGTTGTTTCAAGAGACCTTCTTATACAATGAACAAAGTTATTTTAGGGGGGTAAGCATCATGGATGAACAAGGGAATAGCGTTGCTGCTTATCGGCCAGATGTTTTTGAATCCTATACTAGTGTTGACCGCAATTCTTTTGCCTTTTCAATAGGTTTGTCACAGGTACTTAGTCCAAAGTTACAAGGCGCTATTTTTGCCGATATTGTTCGGCAAGAAGGCTTACTTTCTAATCCGTTACAGCGGGTTTATTTTGAGGATAGAAGTAATTACTATGTGGGGAATTTTAGAACTTTGGGGAACTATGAGTCAACAAATAATACTGACCTTTTTCATCTAGCAGACGATGTCGAACGACTGCCTAATAGTCGCATGAAAATTCCAGTTGGGATGCGATTAAATTATTATATAAACGAATATGTGGTCTTGCGTTCTTATTTGCGATATTATCAAGACGATTGGGGAGTAAAATCAAATACACTGCAGCTTGAAATGCCCATTAGATTCAATTTGGCCTGGAAATTTACTCCCATCTATCGTTATTACAATCAAACAGCAGCAACATATTTTGCCCCTTACAATCGTCATTTATCGACAAGTGATTTTTATACCTCAGATTATGATTTAGCCCAGTTTAATAGTCATCAATGGGGATTCTCTATTGGCTATAGATCGGTATTTAGTGCTTTGAAGTTGTTTGATTTTGGGCTAAAAGCGGCACAGTTGCGCGCACAAGTATACAACCGTAGCGATGGTTTATCGGCCCTTGTCGTCTCTACCGCTTTTCAATTTGTTTTAGATCAATAACCATAGCTATTGAGAGAAATTGAGTAAATTTGTACTTCGAGAATTTCCACTATGCTAGAAAAACTACAAATCATTCAACAGCGTTTTGATGAAGTATCAGATTTGATCATTCAACCCGATATTATTTCTGACCAAAAACGCTATGTGCAACTCAACAAAGAATACAAAGACTTGAGTAAATTGATGGAGAAAGGGAAAGTATACCAATCTCTTTTATCTAATCAAGAAGAAGCATTAGCGATTATCAAAGATGGTGGAGATGATGAAATGGTCGAAATGGCTAAAATGCAATTAGACGAAGCAAAAGAGCAACTGCCTGGTCTAGAAGAAGAGATCAAGTATATGCTTATCCCAAAAGATCCAGAGGATGCGAAAAACGTCGTAATCGAAATTCGTGCGGGTACGGGGGGAGATGAAGCCAGTATTTTTGCGGGAGACTTATATAGAATGTACACTAAATATTGCTCAGATCGCGGCTGGTCGTCCAGTTTAATGGACAGCAGTGAAGGTACTGCGGGTGGCTTTAAAGAAATTATTTTTGAAGTTTCTGGAGAAGATGTCTATGGCACCATGAAATTTGAATCTGGGGTACACCGGGTACAGCGTGT